>JAJDBL010000090.1 GCA_029261375.1 Nitrospirales bacterium | reverse complement strand
AAAGCCTGTCGCGATCACAGTGACGACAACCTCATCGGAGATTTCCCGGTTGACCACGGCACCAAAGATGATGTTCGCATCATCATCCGCCTCCTCTTGGATAATTGAGGCGGCTTCTGTCACCTCATGGAGGGAAAGATCCGCCCCACCGGTGATGTTGAGAAGAAGGCCACGGGCCCCTGCGATCCCCCCATCCTCAAGCAATGGGCTCGAGATCGCGTTTCGCGATGCCGTGATTGCTCTCTCCGGCCCAGTGCCACGGCCCATCCCCATCACCGCGCGGCCCATATGCCCCATGACCGCACGAACATCAGCAAAGTCGACATTGACCAATCCCGGTGTGGTGATCACATCGGCAATGCCTGAAATAGCTTGCCGAAGCACCATATTCGCTTCGTTGAACGCCTCCGTCATCGGGGTCGTCTTGTCAATGATACTCAAAATGCGCTGATTGGGAATAGCCAGTAGCGTATCGGTACTGTTCCTCAATTGTGCAAGGCCCTCTTCCGCACGAGCCATACGGCGGCCACCCTCAAACATAAATGGTTTCGTCACCACCGCAACCGTGAGTGCGCCGAGCTCTTTGGCAAGATTTGCAATCACTGGAGCCGCTCCAGTTCCGGTTCCTCCCCCCATGCCAGCCGTCACAAACACCATGTCCGCGCCATCCAGAGCTTGACGAATCTCTTCTGATTGTTCCAGAGCAGATTCCGTGCCAACCTCAGGATCCGCCCCTGCACCAAGACCCTTTGTGCATGCTTTACCCAACTGAATTTTGGAGGGTGCCAAGCATATTTCTAGGGCCTGGAGATCAGTGTTTGCCGCAATGAAGTCCACTCCGGTCAATCCAGATGCCACCATCGAATTCACCGCATTGCAGCCGCCCCCACCAACGCCAATCACCTTGAGTCTCGCAGAAGATGAGTCTGTTTCCTTGAACAACAACATTTCGCGTTCGTTTGCCATAATAACCTCCTTTTGTTCAGACTTACCAAAATCGTGAAACGCTTATAACCTCTCAAAAACCGTTCGTGCTCGGTAAAACGCCAGCACAATTATTTCGATATCAGGATGTTCAAACAGTTCACCCAGCAAGGCCGCAGCAAGCTCAGAGGCGAATCGTACGACTGTACGTTGAGACGAGCGAAGCGAGAACGCCGCTGGTGGTCTGTTTGAACATCCTGCTAGAAAAACCATTCTTTGATGCGATGCATTACATTTCGTGGTTCTTGCCACTTCGCATGAAATTCACTTCGTTCGCCTTCGGACGGCCGCCACGCCTCAAGAATAAGCCCAACAGCTGTCGCATATACGGGACTCCCAATGAGACCGCGCATGCTCCCCACTTCGCTGGGCGAACCAACCCGAACCGGTAGACCCAGGACACGCTCAGCCACCACGTCGATCCCATGGAGCAACGCTGTTCCACCGGACAACACAAGTCCAGCAACCACGGTAGCCTCATGGCCAGCTTGCTTAATTTCGCGCTCGACCAGCTCAAATATTTCCTCCGCACGCGGCTCAAGAATCTCAGATAACGCCTTCCGCGACCCAGACTGTGGTGGCCGCCCACCAATTCCTTGCGCTTCAAACAGCTCTTCTTCTGTAATTCCTTCACTCAATACTGATCCGTGAGAGATCTTTACTTTCTCAGCTTCCGCCTGCGAAATTCTAAAGCCCACTGCGACATCTTGAGTGAGATGATTTCCCCCAATAGGAAGCACGGCGGTATGGACAAGACTACCTTGAGAGTATATCGCCAGGTCCGTCGTGCCCCCTCCCAGATCAACCATCGCCACGCCCAGTTCCGTTTCTTCATCACTCAACACGGCTTTGCTTGATGCGAGCGGCTGGAGAATAATCCCCGCTACATCGAGGCCCGCACGTTCAACACTCCTGCGGACATTCTGAACGGCCATCTTAGCCCCGGTGATGACATAGACATCGACCTCAAGCCTTCCGCCGCAAATCCCCAGCGGATCCTTGATCCCGTCCTGATCATCAACGGTATAGGATTGAGGAAGGGTATGGATTTCTTCACGATCCTTTGGAAACGTTTCTCGTGATGGCTTTGCCTTCTCATGTGCACGTGTTTTGTCAGCCTGAGTGACACCATCATCTTCATTTTGTATGGTGATATAGCCTCGAGAGTTGAAGCCGGTGATGTGACTTCCCGCAATGCCAACGTACACGGAGTTAACCTGAACGCCTGACATCAATTCCGCTTCTTCTACTGCCTTCTTGATTGACTCTACGGTACTCTCAATATTCACAACCACGCCTTTTCGAAGGCCGCGCGATGGACTCACGCCAAGACCAATCACGTCGATCGCGCCCTCCTCTGTTAGGGCTGAGACAATGCAACAGATCTTGGTTGTCCCAATATCAAGACCAACAATGATTCGCCCCTTTTTTCCGGTCGCGGCTCTCATAGATGCCGCCGCACAATCACAGTGTCCGAGAATCTCAAATCGAGTTCATGTCCCGCTCTAAATATCGCGTGTCCAGCGTCTCGGACATGCTCTAACAGATCCCATTTCTCACGAAACCGCCCGTCACCGAGATAGACGGTCATGCCACGAATCGTGGCAACGATATTTCGTGCATCGGAAAGGTCAAGCTGCACGTCGCGCACCTCAGAGTTATGGGTGTCAAGCGCGATCAACAGCGTGGCAACTTCAATTCCCGTCCGCGTAGCATTCAGCGCTTGAAACTCCTGCATCAACAGGGCCGTAGGGCGGATCCCGAACAGCTTTGGGAGTGATGGAGCTTCGTCACGGGCAACCGTCCCCCGAACCGTTCCATTCTCATCAATAAGAAACCAAGCCGAAGGGGTATCAAGCAGAGCCACAGGTTGTGCGGGAACACGATAATGAGGTTGCGCTGCGGACCATCCGCTTATGATGCTGAACGAGGGCACACACAGCCCCACGGTAAACAACACGACAAGTACAATCAACACGCGCTGGCGCATTTCCGCCACTCGATTACGCGCTGTCTCCCCAGTCATCGCGTTCAACTCGCTCCCTCTGCCGAGCGGAGAAGCATCTCGACAAGACGATCGTATTCAATGCCAGCCGCCTCTGCCGCCAAGGG
>JAJDBL010000089.1 GCA_029261375.1 Nitrospirales bacterium | reverse complement strand
TGGAACATGATGGACAACAGAACGATGCAGAGTAGCTGAAAGGTGGTATATGGACGAAGTATTTCGACCGAGTGGGAGTGCTGAACGTTGTGGCGCTGCTGTGTGTAGCATAGTTCCGGTGTGTTGTTGATGCGGACGCTTCTCGATTTTCGCCGGCCACTGATTGTGATGTTGCACGTGGCCTTTATTGTGGTCGCAAACTACCTCGCCTTTTGGCTGAAGTTTGGTCCAGTAGTTCCTCCTGATATTCTTGGGCGATTTGTTGACATGCTGCCCTGGCTTGTTGTGATCCGTGGGTTGACGTTCATTCCATTCCGGCTCTACGAGGGGTTGTGGAGGTATGTCGGAATCTACGATCTCCGAAAGATCATTGGATCCGTTGTGGTTAGCAGCGTCATCTTCTACATGGTGGTCTATTGGGGGCTTGGTGAGGATACCTATCCACGATCAATTTTCTTCATCGATTCGCTCGTCCTCATCACCTTGCTTGGTGGGAGTCGCCTTACGCGTCGGATCTATCGAGATGTAGGACGTCACAGGCCAGGAAAGCAGGTACTAATCTATGGTGCCGGCGGAGCAGGCGAGCGCATTGTGCGTGATATGCAAAACAACCCGGACTACGAGTTTGAACCGGTCGGGTTTGTTGACGACGATGCGACGAAGGTAGGGCACTATATTCATGGAGTCAAGGTGCTTGGCACTCGTGGTGCACTCGCCAAGGTCATGGAGGATACGCGACCAGACGCTGTTCTGATTGCGATCCCTGGGATCGCGCCAGGACCGATACGAGAGATCCTAAAGGCGTTGGTGCCGTTCAAGGTTCCGATTCAGACGCTGCCAAATCTCAGAGATTTGACAAGTCGTGATGTCAATATGAGCCAGGTCCGGAGTCTCTCCATCAATGACCTGTTAGAGCGTGCCCCAATTGGGCTTGACCCCGCGCCGCTGAAGAAGATGATCCAAGGGAAACGCGTGTTGGTCACTGGCGCTGGTGGATCGATTGGTGCGGAGCTGTGTCGACAGATCATCAGTTTTCACCCGTCAGCGTTGGTCCTTTTTGAGCGCCATGAGTACGGCTTATATACTGTGGTTAACGAATTGATATCAGAGAATAGGGCGTGGCCCTTACATGCAGTGATCGGTGATGTGACTGACAGAAAACGGGTTGACGCGGTTCTGGCTGAACACCAGCCAGAGGTTATTTTCCATGCCGCTGCTCATAAACATGTGCCACTCATGGAGGCCAATCCCTGCGAAGCGGTGAAGAACAACATCATCGGAACTCAGGTATTAGCCGAGGCTGCTCAACGCCATCATGTCCATCGTTTTATCCTTATCTCGACTGACAAAGCCGTCAGTCCGTCAAGTGTAATGGGGGCGACGAAGCGTGTCGCCGAACTCTTGATGCAGGGGATTCAGTCGGCCAATGGCGATGCGTTTGCTGGGGTTCGGTTTGGAAACGTCTTGGGCAGCACGGGGAGTGTGGTTCCTCGGTTCCTCGAGCAGATCCAGGGTGGCGGACCCGTCACCGTCACGCACCCGGAAATGAGTCGATATTTCATGTCGATTCCCGAGGCAGTTCAGCTTGTCTTGTATGCTGCGGCCCTCGCCAAAGGCGGTGAGCTCTTTGTGCTCGATATGGGCGAGCCAATTAAGATCGCCGACTTGGCGCGGAATATGATCCGCTTGTCTGGCTTTGTGCCTGACGAAGATATTGCGGTCACATTTGTGGGGCGTCGTCCAGGAGAGAAGCTTCATGAAGCCCTCACGGATACGAATGAGTTAATCGAGCCCTCTTCAACACCAAGGGTCATGAAGATTCAATCGAGTTATGTGCCTGATCCAGAGCACCTATCCGTGACTCTTCGTGACTTGGAAAAGTATTCGAGCGCTGGTGACACGCGTCGAGTGATTGATACACTGAAGAAAGTTGTACCGACCTATCGGCCAGCAGATACACCGATTGCTAGTGTGGTGGCTCCTTCAAAGCCGCCTAGATCGCCTGCTGTCTAAGGAGAGAAGTTCGATCTCGTCAGGGAGGAGCGATCCGTGTGTGTATGACGAGACAGATTGTCTGTTATGATGTTCTCTGCAATAGGTGTTCACGCTGGAGTACGGATAGGCGTGTGAGGCGATTATAATCTTAAGGAGGGTGGCTATGGTGAACGGAATGAGAGTATCTGTAGTGTCGTACGTAACGCTGATGCTGTGTGCCTTTTCGCTTGTTCTCGGGGTGGCGATAGTCCAGGCAGAAAATTCTCAGCCGGTCAATATCAACACCGCTACGACGAAAGAGCTTAAAACTGTTCCTGGGATAGGAAAAGTGATCGCGGAGCGGATCGTGGAGTATAGGGAAAAGGTACATCTATTCGCCGCAGTCGACGGTCTATTGAACGTGAAGGGAATTGGGGCTGCGACACTAGAAAAGATTCGACCATATGTGACTGTAGAAGACGCGACACATTAGGAGTTCTGAAGGCGCGATCGGGACGCCTGGTGAGCCTCCTGCTTAGGGTGTAGACATCTCGACCACAGAGTCTCCAGTTATTCCTTTGAGGGCCTGTCCAGTGTATGAGCGTTTCACGCTCATCACGTGTGCTGGTGATCCAGTCGCAATGATATCGCCTCCGCGATCTCCCCCCTCTGGACCGAGATCAATGATGTGATTTGCGTGTCTGATCACATCAAGATTGTGCTCGATCACAATCACCGTGTTCCCCTCCGTAACCAGCCGATCCAGCACATCGAGTAGTTTTTGGATATCGACGAAGTGTAGTCCCGTGGTTGGCTCGTCAAGAATGTACAACGTGCGGCCCGTTGATCGTTTTGACAGCTCTTTGGCGAGTTTGAGGCGTTGGGCCTCTCCACCTGAAAGCGTTGTCGCCGACTGTCCCAGCCTCATATATCCAAGCCCGACATCGTGCAACGTTTCGAGCTTCCTCTTGAGCAAGGGGATTGGTCGAAAGAACTCCAGACCTTCCTCGATCGTGAGATCGAGGACGTCAGCGATGTTTCGTCCATGATGCCTCACTTCGAGTGTCTCGCGATTGTAACGTCGACTATTACAGACATCGCATTTCACGAAAATATCTGGGAGAAAGTGCATCTCAATTTTGATTAATCCATCCCCCTGACATGCCTCACACCGGCCGCCTTTTACGTTGAAGCTATATCGTCCCGCCCGGTAACCACGAATTCGTGACTCTGGCAGCTGGGCAAAGAAATCGCGGACATAGGTAAAGAGTCCCGTATAGGTTGCGGGATTTGATCGCGGCGTCCGGCCGATCGCATCTTGCGTGATATTGATGACTTTATCGAGGTGCTCGATTCCTTCGATCGATTGGCAGCCCGAGAGTTTTAGTCGACTTCTCGTCGACTTCCCGCCTCGACGTTTTCCGCTTTGCGTGTACAGGGTTTTGACGAGTGAGCGATAAAGTACATCAAAAATAAGTGAGCTTTTACCTGACCCGGAAACACCGGTGACGCAGGTCAGCATTCCAAACGGGATGTGTGCCGTCACCCCCTTGAGGTTGTGGGTTGATGCGCCTTTGACGGTCAGAAAATTTCCCTCCTGTCTTTGACGTGGAGGCAGAGAAACCATCTCCGTACCAGAGAGGTATCGTCCTGTAGGTGATGCTGGGTTGTTCATGACCTCTCGCGGGGTTCCGCTGGCAACGATCCTCCCGCCGTGTACCCCAGCGCCAGGACCCATATCCAGCACATAGTCAGCGGTCATGATTGTATCCGTATCATGTTCTACCACCACTACGGTATTTCCCAGTTCCCGGAGCTCGCGCAACGTCGAAAGAAGCCTTCGATTATCCCGTTGATGTAACCCGATGCTTGGTTCATCGAGGATGTAGAGTACGCCCACTAGCCGTGAACCTATTTGCGTAGCAAGACGAATGCGTTGGCTTTCTCCTCCGGACAGTGTCGCCGCGGCTCGGTCCAGAGTCAGATAGTCAAGGCCTACATTGACCAGAAACCCGAGACGTTCCCGGATCTCCTTAAGTATGCTTCGCGCAATGATGGCTTCCCTGTCGGTCAGCTGTGCATTTCTGAAGAAGATGTCCGCGTCACGAACGGAGAGCGCGCATACCTGCGCTATGTTTCTATCTTTGATTCGAATCGCCAGACTTTCTGGACGTAAACGTGCCCCGCTGCACGTGTCACACCGCAGGAACTCGTCATAGCGACGGCCGTCCGAGGCCCCCAGGTCATCTGGCAGCTCAGCCTTTATCTTATGTGTCGGGGTCAATCCCAGCCCATCGCAAGCAGGACAGGCACCATAGGGGCTGTTAAAGGAGAAGAATCGTGGACTGAGTTCCGGGTAACTTACCGTACAATCAATACACGCAAGTGTCTCACTAAAGAGAAGGTCCGTGGCGGGATCAAGATGAATGCCGACGAGGCCGCCAGAGAGATTTTTCGCAATCTCCATCGAGTCGCTGAGTCGATGACGGAGACGATCACGGGAATCTAGGGTCAGGACAAGCCGATCAGTCACCACCTCAATGGTGTGTGCGCGACGCTTATCAAGAGTAATATCGGCGCTCAGGTCATGGAGGACTCCATCGATTCTCGCGCGAACAAACCCCTGCCGCCGCATCTCAAGAAGCTCTTTGCGATATTCCCCTTTGCGCTGTCTTACGATTGGCGCAAGCACGAGACACTTTGAGCCTGACGGTAATGCCATCACTGAGTCAACCATCTGCTGCACCGTCTGAGCAGTAATCTCTTGGCCGCATCGAAAACAGAATGGATGTCCTATTCTAGCGAAGAGAAGGCGTAGGTAGTCGTAGATCTCCGTGACTGTTCCGACCGTAGACCGTGGATTGCGTGATGCTGTCTTCTGTTCGATAGAGATGGCAGGGGATAGTCCCTCGATGCCATCGACATCGGGCTTATCCATTTGTTCAAGAAACTGACGTGCGTAGGCGGACAGGGACTCGACATACCGACGTTGGCCTTCGGCATAGATTGTATCAAACGCGAGGGAGGATTTTCCTGATCCGCTTGGACCGGTAATGACAACGAGACGATCGCGTGGAAGCACGACGTCGATATTCTTAAGGTTATGTTCTCGAGCGCCTTTGATAGTGATGGTTGAATGGTCTGACATCAATCGACCTCATCACCACCATGTAAGAGCTAACGTCTGCCTCGGCGGGGGATCCGAGGCAACCGAAGTATATTCAATACGGACCTAGCTGGCCCGCGTGAAGCTATTTCTTTTTTGCAACACCGACGACAGCGTCTTTGCAGGCCTTTGCGACACGGAACTTCACCACACGCTTGGCTGGAATCTTGATCATTTCACCCGTTTGAGGGTTTCGCCCTTTGCGAGCTTTGCGATTTACGAGAACAAGTTTGCCAATGCCAGGCAGGGTAAACGCGTTCTTTGCTTCTCGGTAGGCAATGGTTGCCAATTCATCAAGAAGCTCAGAGGTGGCTTTTTTTGTCAGCCCTGAGTGACTGGCAAGATGCTCGACAATCGCGGACTTAGTCATTGGTTTTGCTGGCATCGTTGGACTCCCCGTCTGTGGTGATAAATATACTGTATCGTGAGCGCCTGTCGCGAAGAATAGCGGTCCATTCAGAAGATGTCAATAGGCGAAATGCGCGGCCAGAGCGCGTTCACGTGACCTTGACGCTACGAACTACCTTATCTGTATGCTAGTTAGTTTGTGGAGAGAACTGATTGGAGATGTTTGCGGGCTAATGGGCCTAGCGTCGTCACTGTCTGAAATTTTGTATCAACCAAGTCGTGGCTGAGTCGCCTGATGTGATGTGTCCTCACACGATCGATCTCAGACATGATTTCTTTGACGGAAACAGGGCGTCCATAGTCCATCTCGTCCTTGGCCAGTTTAGCCATTCGGCTTCCTGTACTCTCGAGGCCCAAAAGAAGGGACCCTTTGAGTTGACCCTTCGCACGCTTGAGTTCACCGACTTCAAACGCTCCCGCATGAAACTTGTTAAGTTCTTTCATAATAAGTGACATTACGCGGAGGGTTTCACTCTGTCGCGTTGCCGCATAGATCGTCAACAGCCCGATGTCTTCGAAGCTGGAGAGACTCGAATAGATCGAATATGCGAGACCCCGTTTTTCCCTGATCTCCCGAAATAACCGTGAACTGACGCTGCCACCGAGCATGGAGTTCAGAAGGGCAAGTGCGTACTGATCTGGATGATCTCTCCGCAGTCCTTTCGTTCCTAGGCAGAGATGCGTTTGCGTTAAGCGCTTGGTTCGGACCATGAGTCCTGGTTCGATATGTGGTTGGGATCGATGATTGGTAGGATGTGCCGTTGTCTCAATCTTGCCAAATGTTTTGCTGAGTGCGCCGATTAACGGCTGGAGCTCGAATTTTCCGGCAACCGCAATGACGATGTTCTCTGGACGGTAGTGCTGAGAACGAAAGCTGATGAGATTGGATCGTCGCAGATCCGCGACTGTTTTTGTATTGCCGAGGATAGGGCGGCCAAGTGGGTCAGGCTTCAGCGCGCTAAAGGTGTGGAGGTCATGAACATAGTCCTCCGGATCGTCTTCGACCATCCGAATTTCCTCCAGAATGACCTGCTTCTCTTTTGCGACTTCTCGAGGGGCGAAGGTTGAGTGTCGGAAAATGTCTGCGAGGAGCGAAATGGCTTTGGTGAGATCGTGATCAATAACTTTGAAATAGAATGTTGTTGTCTCACGTGAGGTGAATGCGTTCAGCTCACCGCCTAACTGGTCTATTTCACGGGAAATCGCATCCGCAGATCTGCGAGACGTTCCCTTGAACAACATGTGTTCGATAAAGTGAGCAACGCCTTGCTCCCGCTCTTGCTCATCACGCGAACCCACATTGACCCAGACGCCAAGCGATACTGATCGTACTGCTGGCATTCGCTCGGACACCACACGAATACCATTATTCAACGTGACGCGGTGGTAGTACGCGCTGGGCTGTGGATGACCTGATCGCAGCATTGTGACCTGAGAAAGACCCTACTGCGGTTCGACCTCCTCTGGGCTCATAGCTTCTTTGCGGCTTAACCGAATTTTTCCTTGTTTGTCGATGTCCAGGACCTTGACCATGAACTGATCGCCTTCTGAGACCTCGTCAGTGACGGCTTCAACGCGATGGTGCGCGAGCTGAGAGATATGAACAAGCCCGTCCACGTTCGGAAGAATTTCCACGAATGCGCCGAACTCCATCACCTTCTTGACCTTACCGTAGTACAGCTTCCCGATCTCAACCTCTTCTGTCAGAGCATTAACCATCGCGAGCGCTTTCTCGGCAGACGACTCGTCGACAGACGCAATCGTGATCAATCCTGAGTTGTCGACATCGATTTTCACGTTAGTTTCCGCAATGATATTGCGAATGATTTTTCCTCCTGGGCCGATGACGCTGGCGATCTTGTCCGGTTTAATTTTCAACGTAAAGATGCGTGGTGCATACGTTGAGAGCTCTTGTTTCGGTGACGCAATCGCGTCACGCATCTTCTCGAGAATCAGGAGGCGTCCAGCCTTTGCTTGCTCCAACGCGCGTCTCATTTCATCGGTGGAGACACCGCCCACTTTGATGTCCATCTGGAGTGCTGTGATAGTGGATGCCGTGCCGCAGACCTTAAAGTCCATATCCCCAAGATGATCTTCGGCACCAACGATGTCAGACAGAATCGCAATACGGTCACCCTCTTTGATCAGCCCCATGGCGATGCCAGCGACGTGTTCCTTCAGGGGCGCACCTGCCTGCATCATGGCCATGGATCCGCTGCATACTGTGGCCATGGACGATGATCCGTTGGATTCCAAAATCTCTGATACCAGACGGATCGTGTACGGAAACTCTTCTTGTGATGGGATAATAGGAATCAGTGCACGCTCAGCCAAGGCACCATGACCTATTTCTCGCCGCCCGGGTGAACGGAGGGGTCTTGTTTCTCCAACGCTATACGGAGGAAAATTATAATGTAAGAGAAATGTTCGATATGACTCGCCTTCGAGCGCATCAATTTTTTGTTGGTCAAGCTTCGTCCCTAAGGTTACGATGGCAAGGGCTTGTGTCTCACCGCGGGTGAACACTGCGGAACCATGTGTCCGTGGAAGGACATCCGTTTCGCACGTAATTTTGCGAATATCGGTGACACCGCGGCCGTCAATGCGAATCCCATCATTCAGGACCTTCAGCCGCACTTCACGAGACTCCATGTCGTGGATAGTGCGTTTGATCTGCTGGGTCCGTGCCGCATCAGCCTCCCCGAGTTTCTCGATCAGGTCCTGCGTGAGCGTGCGAATCTCCTGTTCGCGATCTGCCTTGGTCCCGGCGGTCAATGCCTTTCTAAGAGGTTCCAGAGCCGCATCTTCAACAGCGTTCTGTAGAGTGGTATCTATCTCTTCTTCCACAACTACGCGCTTCGGTTGTCCGACGAGGGCTTGAAGCTTTTCAATCGCATTGATGATTTTTTTGATCTCATCGTGGGCGAGGGCGATGGCGTCAATCATGACCTCTTCTGACAAGCCGGTGCTTCCGGATTCAACCATCATTACTGCGTCGGCTGTCCCAGCGACAATAAGGTTCAGGGAGCTTTCCTGAAGTGTCGCGATATCAGGATTCACAACAAACGTATCGTTCACTCGGCCAATGCGAATTCCTGCAATCGGCTGCTGAAACGGTATGTTCGAAATCGCTAACGCGGCAGACGCAGCGGTCATGGCTACGACATCTGAAGATCCTGTGTCGTCCACGGATAGAACGGTAGCCACCACCTGCGTCTCACACTTAAAGGCTTTTGGGAATAAGGGACGAAGTGGTCGATCGATGAGTCGACTGGTCAACGTCGCTTTTTCAGACGGTCTCCCTTCACGTTTAAAAAAGCCTCCTGGAAACTTT
>JAJDBL010000088.1 GCA_029261375.1 Nitrospirales bacterium | reverse complement strand
GGAACGACTCAACCCGCAAGGCGTTGCGGTGGTCGTTGAAGGATTCCACCTCTGCATGATGATGCGAGGAGTCCAGAAACAGAATGCCTACACAACGACAAGTTCGATGCTGGGCGTGTTCAGAAATCAAGACAAAACACGAGAAGAGTTCTTGCAGCTTCTCCGACATACCGTGCGCCGCAATGTCGGTGACTAGACGACGTGAATGCTCTCACGCTGAGGCGTATGCGATGCACCATGGGGAGCGTGGTCGAGGACAAGATTAGTTGAAGGCACAATCATTAGGCACACAACGTCATCATTCAGAGGGGACATCATGAAAGTTATTCTTCAAGAAGAGATGGAAAATGTTGGACATATCGGCGAGATGCTTGAGGTCAAGAACGGCTTCGCCAGAAACTTTCTCCTTCCGAGGGGAAAGGCTATTCCAGCCACGACTCGCAACCTGAAACAACTTGAGCACGCCAAACGCCTGATCGCAGATAAGGCCAAGAAAGCGAAGAGCGAGACAGAGTTGTTTGCGCGAACACTCGTCGAGACGCCGGTCACTATTACCGTGTCTGCCGGACCAGATGGGAAACTCTTCGGTTCAGTCTCGGGAAAAGATATTGCGGAAGCCCTCGCAAAACAAGGCGTCGAACTCGATAAGCGAAAGATCGTGCTGGAACATCCATTGAAGGAACTGGGCAGCTTCGTGCTTCCCGTGAAGTTGCCTAACGACGTGACGGCATCTCTGACGGTGAATGTTTCCGCCGCCGCCGACACATCGCAAGCGTGATCTGAAAACATGATATCTCTCGCCGAAGTTGACCCAGACGTATACGCCGCCATTGCGTCTGAACGCGAGCGGCAACAACACCGCCTCATCCTGATCGCGTCAGAGAACGTCGCAAGTGCTGCTGTCATGCAGGCTCAAGGCGACGTTATGACCAACAAATACGCCGAAGGATATCCCGGTCGTCGCTATTACGGTGGGTGCGAGCACGTGGACACGGTTGAACGCCTAGCAATCGAACGTGCGATGCAGCTGTTTGGTGCGGATCACGTCAATGTTCAGCCACATTCTGGTTCAACGGCAAACATGGCCGCATACCTCTCAGTCCTGAAACCCGGTGATGCCATTCTCGGTATGGATCTTGCCAACGGTGGCCATCTGACCCACGGACATCGGGTCAATTTTTCAGGAATCCTGTTTCAGTCGTCATCGTATGGCGTCGACCAAGACACAGGGATGATCGATTATGATGCGGTTGAAGCAATCGCAAAGGAATGTCGTCCGAAGATGATCGTCGTGGGAGCGAGTGCGTACGCGCGCACCCTTGATTTTGAGCGGTTTCGTGCCATCGCCACGGCGGTTGACGCCCACCTTCTCGCCGACATCGCCCACATTGCTGGCCTGGTCGCGGTTGGGCTTCACCCAAGCCCTCTTCCTCATGCGGACTTTGTCACGACGACCACTCACAAAACACTCCGCGGTCCACGTGGGGGCATGATCATGTGTCGTGCGGAATTTGCGAAAGCCGTCGACAAGATTGTCTTTCCTGGCCTACAAGGCGGCCCACTCATGCATGTCATTGCGGCCAAGGCAGTCGCCTTCAAAGAAGCGCAGTCTCCCGAGTTCCGCGACTATCAACAACGTGTGCTCACCAACGCCAAAGTCCTCGCACAAGAACTTCGCTCAAAAGGGTTTTCCATCGTCTCTGGCGACACGGACACGCACCTGTTTCTCGTGGACCTCACTGAAAAAGGTGTCACAGGAAGAGATGCAGAAACCGCGTTAGACGCTGCGGGTATCACCGTCAATAAAAATGCTATTCCGTTTGACTCACGTCCCCCTGCGGTGACGAGCGGCATTCGTCTCGGAACGCCGATTGTTTCGTCACGAGGAATGGGCCCCGACGAGATGAAACTCATCGCGGCATACATCGATCGGGTCATCGGAAATCTGAACGATTCTACGACGCATGATGCCGTCCGCGCAGAGATACACACGCTCTGTGGAAGATTTCCCCAATATCGTGATTAAGAGGTCGTACACGTGAAATGTCCATTTTGCCATCACCTTGAAGACCGTGTCGTCGATTCGCGACTCGCGAAGGAAGGGGAAGTCATCCGACGGCGACGCGAATGTCTGAACTGTAAGCGACGCGTCACTACCTACGAACGATTTGACGAAGTCCTTCCTATGGTCATCAAGAAAGACGGCAGACGAGAAGCGTATGACCGACGAAAGGTTCTTGCTGGACTCCGCAAGGCCTGCGAGAAACGATCTATTAGCGGCGCCACCATTGAGTCCGTCGCCGACCACATCGAAAAGAAGCTTCAGGAACAGGGAGAGTCAGAAATTCCAAGTCAACCGATTGGTGAACTCATCATGGTGGAGTTACATCAACTTGACCATGTTGCCTATGTCAGGTTTGCCTCGGTGTATCGAGAGTTTCAGGATATCAAACAATTTTCCGAAACCGTGAAAACGCTCGACCAAACTCGACCAAAACGGTAAGGCGGCGTACCCCGCCCCTTCGAACGCACCGCTCACCATGCCTACCTCACGCGTTCACACACAGCAGAAAGAGACGCTGACCCACGTCGCAATTATTGGATGCGGCAAAGGCGGGCAAGCCCTCATGGAGATGTTTGCCGGCGACACTCAGGTACGCATTGTCGGCATTGCGGAGACGAACCCTGACGCCACCGGCCTTCCTCTCGCTAAAAAGTTAAAGATCCCCGTCAGAAAACATTACCGTACGCTCATCAAATCACGCGACATCGACCTCGTAATTGATGTCTCGGGAAACCCCGAAGTTGAGACCTCGCTCCTGACCATCGATCGCCCAGGCATGGCCGTGATCGGTGGACCAAATGCCAAATACATGTGGCAACTCATCGATGCCAGAATGCGCGCCCAACAAGAGACGGAACGACAGCTCAACAAGTACCAACGCCTCGCCCGGCTGTATGTGAAGGAAGCGGCCTCGGCTGTCTCTGAAGATCGGACGCGCATCGCGTGCGAGATCCATGACGGGCTCATCCAAACCCTGGTCGGCCTGAACTATAAGCTCGACCTGTGTCAAACCCTGGCTACACAAGATAGCGAACAATGTCTTGAGATACTCACCCAGATAAAAACACAGCTCAAGAGCAGCATCGAAGAAGCCCGGTACGTCATTTTTAACTTGCGACCCCTCTTCTCCGGACAACTCGACATTATTCCGGCAGTCCAGAACTACCTCAAGTCATTCGAGACGCAAACACACATCAAAATCGTGTTTCGCACCAACGGCCATGAGCGTGCATTAGACTCCAAAACGAAAATTTTCCTGTTTCGCATCATCCAAGAATCACTCGCTAATGTTCAGAAACATGCAAAGGCGACGCGGGTCGACGTGACGGTTGACATACAACAGGATAGGCTCCGAGCTACGATCTCAGACGATGGCATCGGCTTCGACGCCGAAACCGCCCTGACGACACGGTTTAGCTGGGATTCCTTTGGACTACGAGCCATCATCGAACGTGCTCGCCTCATTGGCGGGGATGCGACGATTGAGTCCACACCGAAGAACGGAACACGGATTACGCTTGAAAGTCCCATCAACAGACCACGCTCGAAAACATCACCGCGCAGCTCTGCTCCCATCTTCTCCCTTGCAGCTGACGCTCCGCCCACGAGGAGGAAACGGAATGGATAATGAAGCGGTCATTAAGGTTCTTATTGTCGATGATCATCGTGTCGTTCGCGAAGGAATCTCTGCGATTCTCAATATCGTTGATGATATTGAGGTGCTCGGAGAAGCTAAAGATGGGCAAGAGGCTATTGAGAAAGCGCGTGACCTTCTGCCAGATGTCATCCTGATGGATATCAGCATGCCGCGATTAGACGGGGTCGCAGCGGCTCGAGCCATCAAACGCGAACACCCGCATATCGGCATTGTGGCGTTGACGATGTACGAGGAAGAACAATACATCTATGAAATGATTAGATCGGGAGCGACCGGCTACTTACTCAAAGATACTGACTCTTCCGAGCTCACAAAAGCGATACGAGCCATCAATCGTGGTGAATCCCTCATCAACCCTTCTGTCGCAAGCAAGATTCTGACTGAATTTTCTCAGCTCTCTGAAGGAAAAGGGAAACGCGTTCGCGGAGTTGACCACGACCTCACCGAACGCGAACTCTCAGTCCTGCGCCCGCTCTCTGAAGGCAAGACAAATAAGGAGATTGCAAACGCATTGGATCTGAGCGAGAAAACAGTCAAGAATCACGTCCGCAACATCTTCCATAAGCTTCATGCGTACGACCGAACTCATGCTGCAATGCTTGCGCTACGCAAGGGCCTCATCGACCTCGATGACCTTGACGTCACACCGTACGACCCGGACGCGTAAGTAGTCCCCCCACCTTGACCCCATTCGTGAAATTGACCGTGAACGAAAACGAACGGATCAGGGAAGGCACCACACAAGACCTTCGCGCGAAGATACTGCCCCACAGAGATTGTCTCGGTTGGCCCCGATGTCAGAACATTGTGTTGAGTAAGACTGTGGCTAGCCAGGAATAAGCTCGCCTGCCGGAGGGAGGCCATCGACCTGTTGCTGGAGCGTTACGGGGAAAGGATAAACAATGAAGAACTCCGTGCTGGAGGGCAAACGCCCGCCAGCACGGATAAAGGCAACAAGCGGGGGGTTATTTCTTCTTCGCTGCCTTTTTCTTTGCAGCCGGTTTCTTCTTCGCTGCTGCTTTTTTCTTCGGAGCTGCTTTTTTCTTTGCGGCCGGTTTCTTCTTTGCGGCCGGTTTCTTCTTTGCAGCCGGTTTCTTCTTTGCAGCCGGTTTCTTCTTCGCTGCTACTTTTTTCTTTGGAGCTGCTTTCTTCTTCGCTGCTGCTTTCTTTTTCACTGCCATACCAAATCACCTCCTCTCGTGACGTTTGAATTTCTTTACAGGGCGAGATCGATTGAGCATCGCCCCCATGCTATCTCACTACAGCGGGGCCTAGGATTTCCCGCCAATTCATGATCACAATACTCAGTTGACCTGAACATTCTTGTTTTCCACTAATTCAAAGGTATTGGGTAACACCTTCTTAAACCGTTTATCCCGCTTCACTGCGGTGGCGACTGAGGTCACTGGAGTTTTTCCCCTAATATGAATGCCCCCTTCCACCAACCGTTGGTACAGATCTTTCGCGTGCATCGCTTTGCGTGCCTCAGACAGAATTCGAAAGGTAGCCTCTGGAATACTCATACCTGAGAATCGGCTTCGTCCAAGTAAGATGTCGCGAGATTGGTCCTCGACGTCTGCGGCTGACGCCGCATACGAGCCGTTCGGTGAATCTGAATCCATGATCTGGCTCGACAAACTAGCAAGCTTGGCTTTGTCGACTTCGACTCTGTAGAGGGTTTCTGCGAGTTCCAAGTATTTCGTTATCGTTGCGATTTGATCAGAAAGCTTTTCTCGCTTTTTTTCGAGCTCCTGAAGCCTGCTTCGATATGCCTTGATTCTCTGCTCAAGGCCAACAATAATGTCTTTAAGCTCTTCCATTTCATGCATTCCATCTATTTTTTGTGTTTATATCACTGCAGATACCATGTGTCAACGAAAAAATTCAATAATGAGTTCAAATGAATTCTACATGCTTTGATTTAAATTAAAGCATTGTTTTAAAACTAGTACAAAAAATGATTTATGGATTAAAGCATGGGTCCAACAATCTGAGTAACGCTAAATATAGTTAAGCGTAGCTGATTGACACACCATGGGGAGTGCGGTAGTTTCGTCGAAGGTACGCTGAATGAGGAAATACGTTGATATGTTTTGGGCACGACTTGTCGTCGTCGGGATCGTTTGCCTTCATGGCCAGGCCTGGGCGGATTCTCCCCCAACCGAGAAAGTCGTCTTCGAGAACGGATTCACCGCGATTCTGCTGGAGAATCATGGGGCCCCGATGATCGGGAGTTCGATTATCGTTGGAGCGGGATCAATCCACGAAAAAGCCTCCAACAACGGCGTGTCCCACATGCTCGAACATCTCTTGTTCAACGGAACGACACGGAGAACTCAGGAAGCGTTATATGCCGAGCAAGCACAATTTGGAATCTACAATAACGCGCATACGAGCCAGGCATATACCAACTACATCGTACTTGCCGAAAGCGACCATTTCGAGACTGCGATCGATATCCAATCGGATATGCTCTTTCAGTCTGTCCTCCCACCGGACAAGTTTGAAAAAGAGAAGGGTATCGTCCTCAATGAAATTGCGAAGGACTGGGCCTCGCCAAGCTATTGGGCCACAGAACAATTCAACCGTACCTTCTTCAAAGGCACACCCTACAACCTCACGGTTCTCGGAACTCCGGAACGCATCCGCAACATGACACGTGCTCAGGTGCGTGAGTACTACCAGACATACTACGTCCCGAATAATATGACAGCCGTGATCGTCGGAGACTTTGAGCGCTCTGCAATGATTGCGCTGCTACGCAAATATTTTGGGACACAACCACCCCGCCCACTCCCAACCGAGACCACATACACACTGGACGAAAGCGTATTCGGTACACAGGTACGTTCCGAGCTCGCTGTTCCTTCTCCGTATGTCGCAGTAGGCATTGAGGCTCCATCAATCACCCACCCCGATTACTATCCGATATCTATCTTTACCCAGCTTACCCAACGAAACCTGAAGAGCCTGCTCAACGCGGAGTTAGGCCGGAAAGATCAACAGCCAGTCGTCAGCGTTGGACTCGATTATCAAGCGAATACCGATTTTGGCGTTATTCGAGTGACTGCGGTCCTCCAAGAAGGAAATGACCCATCTGCCGTGCTTACTGCGCTGAACACCATATTGCCGCACACTGTGAGCGCCAAGGGAAACCAGAGTGTCATCGCGAATCTGGGCACTGAACTTAAAGTTCAAGACCTCGCACTCCTCGAGAAGCCGCATTACTACGGAATGATGAAAGCGGATGCTATCGCTGAAGGTGGATGGGTCTTTGCACAGAGCTATAGCGACCGGATTGCTTCTGTGACAACCCGTGCCGTCACAGAGGCGGCATCCCGCGTCTTCACGGCGCCCAAGCAGTTTGCGAGTATCATCGTGCCAGGACCAAGCACACTGACTGAGCGAATCCCAGATCTCTCTCGCGACTACTACGGCGGGCAAAGCAACACAGCCGCTATGAGTGGGGCGAGTATCGAGCGAGCGGCCACATGGCAATTAAGACAACTGGGTTCCGCCATTATGGACGAGACGTCCGCCTTCACCTGGGCACCGTCTCGTACGGGGAACACCTCAGTTCAGGCGCCAACGCGCGTTCAGCTCAACAACGGATTGACGATACACATCGACTCGAATAGCGACTCCAAGATGTTCGCGATCCACCTTCTTGCCAAACATCGTGCCTGGAGTGAACCCCACGGAAAAGAAGGCATCGCGGATCTCTTACACTCATTGCTAGGCACAGGTACTGCAACGTTGAACAGAGAAGCCTTTGAAGAAGAGCTATCACGCATCGGCGCGACGCTCAAAACTCGAGATTCCGATGCGATCCCCTTCGACGACTACTACCATTCCCGTCTGTATTCCTATCTGCGGTTTACCACCATCGATAACTTTGCAGAACACGGCATTCAGTTGTTTTCCGATCTCGTCCAGCACCCGCGTTTCCTCCCGTCAGAAGTCGCGCTCGTTCAGCGTCAAGCGCTTGCCCGCATTAACGAGCGTGACTCCAACCCCTCCAAACGTGCGGAGTCAATCTTGTATCAGGCACTGTTTCCTCAAGATCCCCGTGGACGGCCCATCGAAGGCACACAAGAGAGTGTTGCCTCCATCACCGTGAACGACCTCAAAACATTCCATACACACTACTTTTCGCCGCACAATCTCATTATTTCGGTATCAACGAGTCTCCCGCTAGCGACCATCACCAAATGGCTCAACGACACACTCGGGCATCTTCCACGTCAGGAGGCATCATCGCAACAGATAACCAGCGTCCCCTCAACGATCAAAGACAGTGAAATTCGCGCAACACTGGGGGCGTCGCAGTCCTATATCCGACTCGGATCCGTCTTCCCCGTCACACCGGCTGACCAACCCGCCCTAGCAGTCCTGAATAACTTGTTTTCCACTCAGTTGAGTTTTGACCTAAGAGAACGGCAGGGTCTCTCATATCACGTCCAGTCCGGTATTTATTTTATGGGAGATCAGGCACTGCTGAGCATCTCCATGGGCACCACACCAGGCACACGTGAAAAAGCGTTTGCCGCACTCATGGAGGCTGTAGGGAGAATCACGCAGGTCCCAATCGAACAACACGTGATTGAGCGGATCGTCAATGCGCGAAACGCACGGTATCTCATGCGTCGCCTGACCCGCATTAACCAAGCCTATAGAACCGGGCTCGCTGCGTTACATAGAGAACACCCAGGGTGGGCGCCCCCGTCACCATCCGCGCTCAAACGTGTCACCGCGCACGAGGCGCAAGCGGCAATGAAGACGTATTTTCAAAACCCCCAGTTCGTGACGGTCATTGTCGAATAGTGTCTTACCCCCTCCGTCCGGAAAACCCCAGCCGGCACTCTCCTCGCCTGCTCTTCAAGATATTCCACACCCCTTATAACGATCACCTTCTAACGCTGTATTCAATCCAGGTCCACATAACGCACTTTCTGGTCATCTCAGCTCCTTCACACCCTTTATCCTGCCCAGCACGAAAGGATCTCACCGACGCAGGTCGATACCAAGGCTGCTCCCGTTGGTCCAAATGAC
>JAJDBL010000087.1 GCA_029261375.1 Nitrospirales bacterium | reverse complement strand
CTCCCATAGCCAGGGAGATCCTGATGTTTCCGGTGAAGACATTGCCGCTGAAGAAACCGAAGCTGAAGTTCCTGACGACAGCGAAAAGGAGACAACCGGTGACAGCGTCGATATTGATGCCGATCTTGGCGCTGCCGAGGCTGCGGGGGAAACAACGCGACCAGAGGGGAGTGATAGCGGGGAGGATACTGGCGCGGCAGCCGAGACTCCCGGGGAAGATGGTCCGAGTGAAGACGCTGACGGGAAAGCAGAACCTGCTCAGGAGGAGGCGGCTGCTCCGGCAGACACGGGTACAGAGGCACCAGCGAAAGACGCAGCATTGGCTGCCAAAGAAGCCAAGGGCTTAGGCGACGACGAGCAGGCAGAACGCAAAGGCGACACGACGACCGCCGCGGATGCCGCCACGAAGGCAGAGGCAAAAGCGGCGCAGGAGGCCAAGGGCCAGGGCAAGGACGATAAGGTAGCAGCAGCGGCTCTCAGGGCTGACGCCGAAGCTGCAGCCGAGGACGAGGTAGCCAAAGCTCCCGAAGCCGAGGATGCCGAAGATGAACCAGAAGTGATACTTCTTGGTAAAGAAATTGTCGAGCAGCAGCTTGAGCGTGTCAGCATGCTCTCACAGCTAAGCTATTTGATGTTTATCTCAAAGTTCGTGTTTCTTCCTACCGACTGGAAGCCGCCCACATCACCGGAAGAGGTGAAACAATTTGCGGAGGCGTTCACCAAACCCGAGCGCATGGTGACGCCTAACTCCCCCTTAAACCTTTTTCGCGAAATTACATTGAATGCATACCACGTGAATTCAGCAAAGGTTATCGGCAAATCGTTTGAAATCTATTTTAAGGGCGTCACCGATGCCATTTGCGATGCAATTGGCAAGTGGAGCTTGCTTACCGTTTTTGCCGGCGTCCAAATTAACGGTCCGGTGGGGATGGTGAATCCTGGCGTTGTGGTTGGCCCACCGCTCCTACCCTTTATTCTGGCGAGTGCGCCAAAGGATACCCCGATGCAATTGATGTATTCGATGGCCATTGCCAATGCCATCAGCACCGCATGGCAAACCTGGCAATCAGGCTTAACCGGCATGCTGTCTTATCCCATGTTTGCGGCATTTCCTGGACCGCTAGGGCCACCAATGCCGAGCATTCCTGTCCCACTGGCATCCTTTAGTTCACCCGGTGAATCAGGGTTTTCCCCATCGACACTGAAGAGCTCTATGATGGCGAATTGCTCAGACCCAAATGGGCTACATGCGCCAGAAATCTTTGACGCGATTTCACAAGGGTTTAATATGGTGTTTCAGATGTACAAGGTAGCCACCCTGGTGTTGCCCGTACTGGGCATGGGGCCAATTCCAACCTTTGCGCCACCGATCATTCCAGTCGGACCGGTCGTTGGAGGAACGTCGATACCTATTCCCGGTTCGATCATGACGATACCGTTGGGTGTCATGCCAGGTCCAACTGGCGAGTATGAAGTGGTATTGACACCCTTTGGAAAATAGGACTGACTGGTAGCATGAAACTCCAAAATGATACTCCCTACAGCGTTGAAGCACTCCCCACCACTGGCCCTGGTGAAAAGCCGGTTGTCACTATTATCGTGAAGGGTACATTTGATCTCCATGATACAGGCGTTGTACTTCACGCCAAAGAACAACTTCCCGTCAATTTTGGGGACGATCTCTACGACCCCGATAACGGCAGCAGTGTACGTTATGAATCGGACACAGCACCGTATAAGGCCCGAGCAGATATTGCGCTGGTCGGCCATGCCTATGCCCCCGGAGGAAAACCCGTTCGAGCAATGGACGTCACCCTGAAAGTTGGCAGCATACAAAAAACCCTGCGTGTGACTGGCGACCGTTTCTGGAAATGGAGGGGTCATCTCCTTCCCGTCTCCGCAAGTGCTCCTATACCGTTTACGATGATGGAACTGCTGTACGAGCGCTCTTTTGGTGGGATCGACAAAATCGGCGGTGGGTATTGCAAGGAGAATCTCGTTGGCCATGGTTTTTTTGAAAAGAAGCGGAAAAAGGCGATAGCCAGAGCGGCACTACCGAACATCGAAGATCCCCAACATCTCATCACCTCGTGGAAAGATCATCCGATGCCGGCTGGATTCGGGTTCTATGGCAAGGCGTGGTCACCTCGAGGCGAACATCTTGGGACCTATGATGAACGGTGGCGAAAGGAGCGTGCTCCGCGAGCACCGAGTGATTTCAGCTTAGATTTCTACAACGCCGCCCATCCTGACCTTCAAGCACAAGGGTATTTACATGGCGATGAAACAGTAGAGCTGCATGGTCTTACTCCCAAAGGACACCTCAGTTTTCGCTTACCTGGCACTCGTGTGATGGCTCAAGTTACGAAGTCGTACAAGCCTCTGTCGGCTGAAGAGACTGGCACGTATGAGGAGCCGGTCGCATTGAACCTAGACACCTTATGCGTGAGGCCTGACCAGAAGCAGTTTTATTTGGTGTGGAGAGGACTGTGTCCAGTTATGGACATGACGGCTCTTGAAGTCAAAACAGTCCACGTCGAAGATCAATCGCAGAGGCCAGTCAGATAACTCCAGCCAAGACTTGGGAACCTCACGCACGGAGACATTCCCCCCGTGCTCATCCGATCCATTTACATCAAGCCATCGCCTTACCGACCGTCCCCACGAGTCTTTCAGTTTCATCATCCTGGGCAACGCGAAGGATCTCTCCTAGTCTGGGGTGCATCGAATCTCGACACAGCTGAGAGAAATATCCTTCACTGATTTTACTATGATCAAAGTAGAAAGATTCAGGAGGAGGAACACCCAAGAAAGCCAAATTTAACGCGTGCGTTTCTGCTGGAAGAAGTGATGGACAGGGCCCTGACCTCGACCCACCTTGAGCACCCCTGCGGCCGCAATAGCCCCCGTGATGAACTCTTTTGCCAATCGAGCGGCGGACAGTGGTGTTTTGCCGTGCGCAAGGTGCGCGGCGATCGCCGATGCGAAGGTACAGCCAGTGCCGTGGGTATGTGTTGTGGTTATTCGGGGTGCGGTTAGCGACGTGACAGATGCCCCATCGTAAAAGAGGTCCTCGCTGAATGGACCTGTTCCGTGTCCACCCTTCAGTACGACTGACTTAGATCCTAACGTGAACAGCTGCTTACATACGGCGTCTTTTTGAGTCATCACTTCATCCTGAGTAATACCCAGCAATATTGCCGCCTCGGGAATGTTTGGCGTAATGACGGCTGCGAGGGGAATCAACTTCTCTCTGAGCACTCCTATCGCTTCCGGTGCCAGCAGATTTGCCCCACTTTTTGACACCATCACGGGATCAACGACAATGGGAAGGCCTATATGTCCGCCTAAGAAGTCGGCGACGGTCTCAATCACTTGCGGCTGACTCAACATGCCGGTCTTGACGCTCCTCACGTTGAGATCGGAAAACACGGTGCCCAGTTGAGCTCTGACAAACGCTGCTGGCGGGTCATGGATCTCACGAACTTCCCTGGTGTTTTGCGCGGTGAGCGCCGTGACTACCGTAGCCCCGTAGACTCCTAAGGCCGAGAAGGTCTTCAGGTCAGCCTGAATGCCGGCTCCTCCGCTACTGTCCGACCCCGCAATGGTCAACGCGATAGGGAAGCTCACTCCGTCAACGACGCTCCACGGTCAAACTGTTCGCGTAGCTCTGCATACGTTTGAGTGACAGGAAACTGGGGGAACTCCTTTACGATGGAATCCGGAGGCCGAAAGAAGATTCCCTTGTCCGCTGACTGCAGCATTGTTGTATCGTTGTAGGAGTCTCCTGCCGCCAAAACACGAAAGTTCAAGCTTTTGAAAGCCATCACGGACGCCCGCTTTTGATCCGGCTGACGTAGGTGGTAGTTGAGAATTCGTCCATCAGAATCAACGTCAAGACTATGGCTAAACAGCGTCGGGTAATGAAGCTTACGCATCAATGGCGTGATGAAATCATAAAACGTATCCGACAAAATCACGACTTGATAGGCCTCCCGGAGCGCTTCCAGAAACTCAACGGCACCATCAAGCGGATCCAACGAGTCAACAGCATCTCGAACGTCGTCAATACCTATCGAGTGCGCAGCGAGTACTTCTAATCGTTTTGTCATCAGCGTATCGTAGTCTGGAATATCCCGAGTGCTAATGAGAAGATCATCGATTTGAGTTCGTTCGGCCACAGCAAGCCACACCTCTGGAATCAAGACTCCTTCAAGATCAAGGCAAATCATAATTGGTTGTTTCATCACTCTCCCTTTTCTCACGTAGTAATGTCCACAGAGGGGATGACAGTAATGCCGGTGTCAGGCGATTATAGACACCCCAGTAAATTTCGTCCGCGTTTATACCACAAATCTTCGGCAAATGTAGTGCAAAACACGTTGCTGTAACACCCGATTCTCAATACCGATGAGTTGAGGCAAAAGCGGCCGATGTGCTACCATTCCCCCCTTTTCCAGCTATACTTAGCTACCCAGAACCTCAAAGCGAACCTGGCAGGATCGAGCGATGCATCTCCCATATTTCGAGCTGACACTCATTTTGTATTTTTTCGCGTCAGGCCTTTTCGTGACCTCTCTCGCGGTCCGGACCAATGTGCTCTCAGGCCTTGCCGTCGGGATGACAGCGTTTGGGATCGTCCTCCATTCGGCGGTCCTACATACGCTTCTGTTTGGCACCGGCCATGCCCCACTCAGCAGCCTCTACGAAGTGATGGTCTTTTTCTCCTGGGGGCTCGTGCTAGCATTCCTCATTGTGGAGTACGCGTATCGTATTCCGGCCCTTGGCTCCTTCGTCCTTCCCTTAGCCGTCCTGGCACTCATTTTTGCCGCGACAGTCAGAGACGATCTTCACGTGCTTGAACCCGTACTCTCAAACGTCTGGCTCCATGTGGTCATGACGGTTCTCGGGACCGTCGCATTTGCGTTAGCGTTTGTGGCAGGGATCATGTATCTGATCCAAGAACATCTCCTGAAGTCCAAACGGTTCATTACGATGTACTACAAACTGCCCCCACTCGACTTTCTCGACGACCTCAACCGGAAATCTATTCTTCTCGGCTTCCCATTATTGACACTGGGGATTGCGGCAGGTGCGGTCTGGGCCAATTTCGTATCCGGATCCTATTGGAACTGGGAACCGAAGCAGATTTCCACCGCCCTCACCTGGCTATTCTATCTCATCGTTCTCCTTGGTAGGTTCATGGTGGGCTGGCGTGCAAAACGTGCGGCCTACCTCACAATCATTGGTTTTGTGGGCGTGTTAGTGACATTCGCCAATGTGGGGTAGCGCGGTACGATGTACATACACACAGTGCATGGAACCCCACAGCGAAATACAGGCACCAATCCTCAAACCCTATCGGAAAGTTCCGCTAACGACAGTGTTCAAGAGGGAAAGCAGATATAGGCTGTGATGCATATCGTTACTGTCGGCCTCAATCACAAGACGGCCCCAATTGAAATACGCGAAGGCCTTGCGATCTCAAATGGAGACCTTAGACACGCACTGGTCGCACTGAAAGACCTATCTGCGGTTGAGGAAACCATGCTGCTCTCCACCTGCAATCGCGTGGAGCTCTACGGTGCCGCAAAGAACATTGATGCCGCCATCGATGAACTTCGTGAGTTTCTCATTCGGCGTAATCCTACGATTCCGGCGGAGCAGCTAACGCAACACCTCTACGCCTTAACAAACGACAACGCGGTACAGCATCTTTTCAGGGTCGCCTCGAGCTTAGATTCAATGGTGATGGGCGAACCTCAAATTCTCGGCCAATTTAAAGATGCCTTTGAAGCTGCCGGTTCACAGGGCTGCACTGGCATTGTCCTCAACAAAGTCTTGAAGAAGGCGATTTCGGTCGCCAAGCGCGTACGGACTGAGACCCCCGTTGGAGAACAGGCCGTTTCGGTTAGCTATGCTGCCGTTGAACTGGCGAAAAAGTTTTTTCAAAACCTAGCCGACCACTCGGTCATGCTGGTTGGTGCAGGAGAGATGGGTGAGCTTGCAGGGAAACATCTGGTCAGTCATGGTGTCACCCAGGTCATCGTGACCACACGGAATTTTCAACGTGCGACGGAGTTTGCCGAACTGTTTAAGGGTATTCCTGTTCCTTTCGAGTCGTTCAAAAACGATATGATTGGCGCAGATATTGTGATTTGTTCCACCGGAGCC
>JAJDBL010000086.1 GCA_029261375.1 Nitrospirales bacterium | reverse complement strand
TCGAAGGGGTGGGAGGCGATGAGATGTGGAATGCGTTGATCCCAGCATTCTTTTTCGCTGACGCCAACGCTCGCGATTTGGGGATCTGTAAAGACGACTTGGGCTTTTAAGCGGTCATCGTATTTTCGTGGCGTATCTTTGATGCGGGTGGCGTTCCATGCCGCGATCTCGCCCTGTTCAATCGCGATGTGCACGATCTCTTGTATTCCGTTGACATCGCCTACGGCAAAAATGTGGGCTTGATTGGTTTGCATGCCGTTATTGACGGTGATCTTGCCATTTGTCGTGGTCACGTTCGCGGTTTCGAGATTGAGGCCATCGATATTCGGATGTCTCCCTAACGCCTGTAGAACGACCTCCGCACTCGCGGTTTTCTCCGTTCCCTCGTGTGTGAAATGCGCTGTCTTGAGCGTGCCGTCAGTGGTGAAGCGATTCAATGGAGCGCTGGTGTAGACGGTCATGCCCTCTTCTCGAAAACGGGCCTCAACGGGACGAGCGAGATCCTCATCACCTTTTGACATGAGGTGCTCGCTGCGTTGAATGAGGGTGACATCTGTTCCGATACGTGAATAGAATTGTGCTAGCTCAATGGCGACCGGCCCCCCACCCAATACCAGCATTGACTTCGGTAATTCACGAAGCTCGAGTGCTTCATCGCTGGTGATGTATCCGGCTTCTTCTAACCCGGGAATGGCAACGCGGGTTGGATTTGAGCCGGTGGCAATAATGAACGCTCTTGCCGTCAGCGTTTGAGCGCCTACTTGAATCTCATGTGGAGAAAGAAAGGCCGCACGTTCTTCGTACAACGTAAAGCGTTTATCCTTGAGCGCTTCAATGCGATAGTCCGCGAACTCTTTGATGAGACGTGTTTTGCGATCGATGATGGCGGATAGATTGGCTTTTGCCGCTACTGAGTGAAGTCCGAATTCCTCAGCGCGTTTCATGAGTGACATGACGTCGGAGGAACGAAGGATGGTTTTGGTCGGCATACACCCGCGAAGGATGCACAGCCCGCCAAGGGGGCCGTGGTCGACGATGGCGACATCTGCGCCTTCGTCACGGGCCGTACGAGCTGCGGCGTAGCCTGCTGAACCGCCGCCTATGATGATCAAATCATGAGTCATCGTGCCGCTTGTATAACATCATGACGCTATCGTTGACCAGCCATGCTACAGAAGGGTTGTTGTTTGTTTTCAATGGTACCGCTCGCTTTGTTTTGACGAACGTTGGGATCGAGCGCTAATCCCCTGGATTCCGGGTCAAGCTCGGAATGATGATGTAAGAGATATGGCGGGGCAAAAAATACCGATCCTTGTGAGGATGGTACATGCCAGGATGGGTGAATATCAGGCTTTAGAATTCGAAGATAATTTGTGCGGCGATGGTGCTTTGGTCGTCTTCACCGGGGCCAAAGAAACCGTCGTGGTTGGTTGCATCGTAGCGATATTCCAGACGGGTCTCTAGGGCTGGTGTGACTTGATATCCTGCGGTTAAGGTCGTTTCAAACAGAGTTTGTACTAGCCCTGTTCTCACCCCATCTTTGTCGTCAAAAACCTCAGTGCGAAGGGTTAGGGCGAGTCGTTCAGTGGCATCATAGTGGGCATAGCCGGCTGCGCCGATCCACTCGGCGGCGGATTCGTGTTGTCCCGTCCCTTGCTCAGTGCCGTAGTCGAAATTGACCATGAAGGTCCACTGGTCATGTGGCTGAAACGAAAGGATCGAATCGTAGACAAGTCGTTGATCGTCGTGTGTCACGTCCCCAGCGGTGGCGGCAATCATGAGATCCGAAGGGGAGATGGAAACAGGGCTGAACGACGCCATGGCCGCACGCGCTGCCTCCGCCTCCTCCCCCGCTTCTCCCAGCTCGCGGTGTTCATCGCCAAAGACGATGGCGTTGGACCACGAGATGCCGTATGGAAGATTGAGGACGGCGTTAAATTCAAAGGTTTTGGAGTTGTTATTTTCGCTCAGGTTATCCCAGCCATTGTTGACGCCGATATTGAATTCCAACATGTCATTGGGGGCGTAGGTCAGTCGAACACCAGTATGGTCAAAGGGAATGGCGAATCCGAAGAGATAGGATCGTGAGAAGTTCCAGTTGTCGTTGCTTTCGATAACCTCTGCACCGAGCAGCGTTGCGTATTTTCCAACCTGGACGGACAAGGTATCAGTGAGTGCGAAGCTTGCGAACGCTTCCAAGATGTCGAACACGTCGTCACGATCAGTTCCCTCAGCGGCGAAGACTCTGGCATCTTCACCGTAGCCGAGACGAATTTCAAACCCTGCGCGGTCCGTCAGGCTGCCGCCGGAATGACCATGGCGTCCAATAACCATTTGAGCCTGATGAAGCGTGAAGCTGTCATCTTGTGTGTCGAACACACGGCCATGGTTCGTGTTGTCCCCCGGGTCGTTGAAATTGTGCGAGTAGCCGATGTCGACATAGCCGCCGACGTGGATGCCGAGCTTGTTCAACACGGAACCATCGGGTGCAGATGCACTGTGACTCGGTGCTGCGTGGGTGTCTCCAGCGTGGTCGTCACTTGCAAAGACTACCTGTCCGGTTGTCAGCACAACGGCTGCAGCAAGAGTGAATGTAGTCGCTATGATGCTGGTTCGTAATCCTTGGTGCATCCCGACCTCCCCATCGGATATTTGACTAGAAATGCCTTCCGTCATGCGCGAAACCGGTGAACGGTTGCGGCGTGATACACTGAGAGCTTCGCGAAGCATAGTATTCCCGCTACAACGGGTCCGTGGGTTGCCTCACAAAGTGAAACATCTCTATATCGTCGATGCCTCCTGGTTCATTTTCCGATCCTTCCACGCCATTCCTGCCTTAACAAGATCAGATGGGACGCCGGTCAACGCCGTCTTCGGGTTTACCAATCTTCTCATGAAGATGTTGGAAGATCTCAAACCCGATCATGTCGCGATTACCTTTGATGCCGGTCGGAAGACGTTTCGGAACGATATCTACCCTGCATACAAGGCCAATCGCTCTGATCCTCCTGAAGAGCTGATTCCCCAATTCGATCTCGTTCGTGACGCGACACGCGCCTTTAATCTGGATTGTATCGAGGTTCCCGGTTTCGAGGCGGACGATCTGATTGCCACCTACACCCGGCTTGCGGTTGAAGCTGGAGCGGACGTGACCATCATTTCATCGGACAAAGACATGATGCAGTTGGTGTCAGATAAGGTGCGGCTTTTGGATGTCATCAAGAATCGCACGATAGGCCGTGAACAGGTCATTGAAAAGTTTGGGGTGGGTCCGGAGAAAGTGATCGAAGTTCAGGCGTTATCGGGGGACGCCGTTGATAACGTGCCCGGCGTGCCGGGAATTGGGCCGAAAACGGCCGCGCAATTGATTAATGAGTATGGTGATGTGGAATCCCTTCTGGCGCGCACCGATGAAATCAAACAACCTAAGCGACG
>JAJDBL010000085.1 GCA_029261375.1 Nitrospirales bacterium | reverse complement strand
GAACTTCGCTAAGTTCAGGTCCGCCAACACTTTCGTAATCCCCGCCGTTAACGTGGTCTTGCCATGGTCCACATGCCCAATCGTCCCGATGTTCATGTGCGGCTTGGTTCGCTCAAATTTCGCCTTCGCCATCCCCTACCCTCGCCTCTTGTAGATGCCTGTAAACAGAATCACACGAAACATCACAACCCTTTTGCCTTCGTGATCACTTCCTCTGCTATCGCCTTAGGCACCAGCTCATAGCTCGCAAACGTCATACTAAACGTTGCCCGGCCCTGGGTCCGAGACCGCAAATCAGTCGCATACCCAAACATTTCAGCTAATGGCGCAGCGGCCTCGATAATCTGAGACCCACCACGCACGTGCATTGCATGAACTTTTCCTCGCCGAGAATTGAGATTCGTAATCACGTCACCCATGTAGTCCCTCGGCACAAGCACATCAACTGACATTACAGGCTCAAGCAGTGCAGGATCAGCCTTCTGAACCGCAGCACGAAAGGCCATAGACCCCGCAATTTTAAACGCCAACTCAGAAGAATCGACCTCATGGAATGTCCCATACAACAACGTTACCTTCACGTTTCGTATCGGATACCCGGCAAGAACCCCAGCAGCCATTTCCTCACGAACGCCCGCCTCGACGGCAGGCACATATTCCTTTGGAATTGCACCACCCTTAATCGCGCTCTTGAATTCAAAACCAGCGCCTTCGTCCGCTGGCTCAACCCGCAACTCGACATGGCCGTACTGCCCGTGCCCGCCACTCTGCTTGACATGCTTCGCCTCGGCTTCCGCCATTTTTCGAATTGTTTCCCGATAGGCAACCTGAGGCTTACCAACATTAGCATCCACGCCAAATTCGCGCTTGAGTCGATCCACAAACACTTCGAGATGAAGCTCACCCATTCCGGAAATAACCGTCTGCCCCGTCTCAATATCGGTCTGCACCTTAAAGGTCGGATCCTCATGCACCAACTTACCCAATCCAAACCCGAGCTTCTCCTGATCTTGCTTCGTTTTTGGCTCGATCGCCATCGACAACACTGGGTCAGGAAAGGTCATGACTTCCAACAAGACCGGGTTCTTCTGGTCACAGAGGGTGTCACCAGTACGCGCGCCCTTCAAACCAACAGCAGCGGCAATATCCCCGGCCGAAACCTCATCGACATCTTCTCGCTTATTCGCGTGCATCTTGAGCAACCGCCCGATACGCTCTTTCTTTCCCTGAGTGGCATTCAATATCGAGTCCCCGGCGCGCACACTTCCCGAGTAGACCCTGAAAAACGTCAGGGAGCCAGCAAACGGGTCGGACATAATCTTAAATGCCAACGCTGCAAAAGGCTCGCTGCTCGAGGGGTACCGCGTCACCGCGTTCTCAGAATGTATTTCTGTCGCCACAACCGGAGGAACGTCGTGAGGAGACGGAAGATAGGCAAGAACCGCATCGAGAAGCGGCTGAACGCCCTTATTACGAAACGATGCACCACAGAGCACTGGCGTGATTTTCAATGCGATAGTCCCGACCCGAATCGCACGCACAATCTCATCGGAGGTCAATGTCTCACCGTTCAAGTACTTCTCAAGCACAAGGTCATCAAACTCAGCAACCGCCTCAATCATCTGCTCACGATAACTCGTCGCAAGCTCAAGCAGACCTGGAGATACATCGGCGATCTCAAAATCGGCCCCCAAGGATTCGTCATCAAAACGAATCTCCTTCATCTCAATGAGATCAACAGAGCCTCGAAACTGGTCTTCCGCACCGATAGGAATCTGAACTGGAACAGGAACTGCACCCAACTTCTCTCGCATGGAGTCCACCGCAGCAAAATAGTCCGCGCCGGTCCTGTCCATCTTATTCATGAATGCTATTCTCGGAACCTGATACTTATCGGCTTGACGCCAAACCGTCTCTGATTGAGGCTCAACACCCTGCACGGAATCGAATACCGCAATTGCGCCATCCAAGACACGAAGCGAACGCTCCACTTCTACAGTAAAATCAACGTGTCCAGGCGTATCGATAATATTGATACGATAGCCTTTCCACTCGGAGCTCGTTGCCGCGGAGGTAATCGTGATACCACGCTCCTTCTCCTGCTCCATCCAGTCCATCACCGTGTTGCCCTCATCAACATTTCCAATGCGATGGGACATACCGGTATAAAACAGGATCCGCTCCGTCGTCGTCGTCTTGCCCGCATCAATATGAGCCATAAGCCCAATATTGCGCGTCTTCTCAAGTTCGTTGTCTCCGGCCACAACGGCGCCCTTAGCCACAGCTGCTATCCCCATTACAATCTACCACCGATAGTGCGCGAAAGCCTTATTGGCCTCAGCCATACGGTGAGCATCTTCTCTCTTCTTGATGGAAACGCCAGTCTTATTCGCCGCATCCATTATCTCCGCGGCCAACTTCTCTTCCATACTTCGACCGGCCCGACCCTGCGCCGCAGTGCGAATCCATCGAAGCGCGAGCGCAACACGTCGCGTCGCCCGAATCTCGACAGGGACCTGATAAGAGGCTCCCCCAACGCGACGAGACTTCACTTCGACCATTGGTCGAACATTGTCGACCGCGGTATGAAAAACCTTCAACGGATCAGTATCCTGCTTTTCCTGAATCATACTGAGCGCGCCATAACACACGGCCTCAGCAGTACTTTTCTTACCATCGCGCATGACAGCATTAATAAATTGCGACAACAGCTTATCCCCGTATCGTGCATCGGGGAGAATGGTTCTCTTAGAAATAACTCTACGACGTGGCATTGGGGATTACGTTCCTAAAGAGCCCGGTGAGATTGGAGGCGGGAGGAGATCATCACGATGCTTGCTTCTGCTTCTTTGCACCATACTTGGATCGACCCCGACGGCGGGATTGCACACCGACAGTATCAAGCGCTCCCCTGACAATATGATAGCGGACGCCAGGCAAATCCTTCACACGTCCTCCGCGAATTAACACAATGGAATGTTCCTGCAAATTATGGCCTTCGCCTGGAATATAGGTAGTGACCTCAAGCCCGTTTGACAGACGGACTCGCGCGACCTTCCGCAAGGCCGAGTTTGGTTTTTTTGGGGTGGTTGTGTACACGCGAAGACATACGCCGCGCTTCTGAGGGCAGTTTGCAAGGGCTGGACTCTTCGTCTTCCTTACGGCTTGCTTGCGGCCTTTGCGAACTAGCTGATTAACTGTTGGCACGTGTCACTCCTAATTCGTCTGGTAAACCCCGTTCACATGGTCATTGTAATTTGGAGACCATGCGAAACCTCGAGATTCTAGTGTCGGGTCATAGAATTGTCAACAGACTTGGGAGATAAGTTTAGAATTGTCATGGCTTTTTCGCTCTGTCGCGCTCGCACCCAGACCAGTGATGAGGTCAACGTATCACCACACCACAAGCCAAAAACGGTACTT
>JAJDBL010000084.1 GCA_029261375.1 Nitrospirales bacterium | reverse complement strand
GACCTGTACAGAAGCACTGCAGCACATCGACCACTCAGTGAATGTCGAGTTGAGTGAGGAAGGCATCCATACAATCGAGGTGAAGGGCCTCGAGATCTTTGTCGGAAGCGAAGGAATACGTCGTGAGCCAGTCAGCTTTGTGCACCAAATCCTAATTGGGCGCCTTAACTAAATCGGGAGACACGCCCGTTGTGACAAAACTGTGTCAGAAGATCAGGGAGAGGATAGAAAACATTGTAACGGATAAAATTGATTGGATGGGCATAACACATTGGGAGAAAGTTAAAAACGAGAAACCAGCCTGCCATCAATAGGTTATAAAATTCTCCCCGAATCGACTCATAAGCCGCAGGCCTTTTGACTTGGAGACTATGGTTGCAGGCTCGCTGTCACATGGGTGTTCGGGGGTAGCTTTGGGGGTATCTATGCAATTTCAATTAAAAATAACCGTTTAATAACAACTAGTTATTTCATGTGTTCGATTCCCGCCGCCTCATTTGAGAACGATACGCTTGAAGAGGAGATGCAGAAAAGAGCTTACTTACCGCATCAGTTTCTTGCTCCACCGCGCGTAGGCCATCATGACAACGTTTGGGTTACAGCGTCGGGCTTCGTTGATCTGCATTAGAAGCCGTTTTTACATACGCGACAACGAATAGCGATCCAAAAATCAAATCCACTACACCAAAGGTGAGGACAAAACTCGATACTCGCTCCATGAGGAACAAGACTACAACAGCGATCCCATACCCTGCTTTCTCAAGGACCGCCGGAATCATCATGATTCGGTAACGTAGCGGGTCTCGGGCAAGGAGCAGGAAGAGAATTTGCCAGGCCACGGCCACACCGATGAAGCCATAGTAGTACTCGGGATGGGCGATCGGAGGTGGAAAATCTTGTCCGGTCCTCTCTTCGAGAAAATACAGTGGTAGCAGCGCGAGCAATCCGTATATCCCAGCAACGAGGAACACCCGTTTCGCAAAGGTCATGATGCCCCTTTCTATGACTCTCGAAGAGGGAGTGAGAGTCCTTCAAAAACTCAGCGGCTTCAACACCGGCGCATTGAATTGGCCCTTGGGGACTTTGCGGTCCAGGCAGGTTGCTGCTGGTTTGTCGGTGTCGGTCTCATCGCGTTCATCGTAGATGTAGGCAGCGATGGTTTTGGCTAGTGCGGTGGTCAGGATGGGTTGCATGAAATTTAATGCGCGGCGCTTGGCTTCTTCAAATGTCAGATGCCCCTCTTTTCCTGAATGTGAAAGCGCGCCAATGACTCTACGGGTATCCATTTCCACAACGACAAAATCCGTGCACCACCGGACGTAGGTGAACGTCGGATCTGGAATCATCGCAGGCCAGAAATCAGCGTTTCCGCGAACGACCAAGTTTGGTGCTGTGTCCGTCCCGCCCTCTCCTCGGAGACGGGAGGCTGGCTTTGATAGATCTAAACGATCGGCAGTCACAGGAAGCCCCTCACGCACTAACCCTTCAACCACCGCACGCCGAACGAGCTCGGCTTCATCCCCTGTGACTTCCACCGCGATTACGAGATGTTCCGCCAAGAGTGTGCTGAGTTCAGATCTGAGTCTGGGAATATTGTAGGGAGCATCCAGGCTTGTCCGACCCGGCAGGATGATCCGAAGATCAGCAACATGTGTTTTCCTTACACCGAGGTCATTAATTGCCGCACGAAGATGCTTGACGCGTTGAAGACTCTGATTCGATCGACTGGTGTTTCTTGCCTCTTGGACATGACGCTCGATGCCCGCATCGAGCTCAGCGATCAGAGTTCTCAATCCCGCGCCCACAACATCAAGATTCATCACGGCTAACGCATAGTGACTGCCAGTCTTCTGATCCTGCCAGGTCTGCTCGATACGAACATCCTTTAACACCTTTTCCGTGGACACCTGGACTTGCCGATCGAGATTGATCGTATGCTCACTCACCCGCTTCTTTCCGCTCTCACGGGTCACATAGGACTCGCGATCACGGTCTCGAACCATCACCTTGACCTGAAACACTTTGGCGATCGCTGCGTAGGCTTGCTGCTCAGCACTTTCACGCGAGTTGGACTGTCCAACACCAGTGAGAAAGTGCTTTGGCGGATAGGCGGCAGTACGCCCATCAATCCAGTCCGGAGCAGGGCCAGACCTCAGGGTCGTACTACATCCAATGACGATCAGGCTGGTGCACACCAACACGAGGGTCTGTAACACTTGATGTCGTTTCATGTGTCTACAGGAGCGTCCGGTGGCTAAGAATTTTCAGATCGCCAGCCACGAGTTCAATTGGAGCAAGCGTATTCTCGTCGAGGACTCCGCCATTGGGTCCCACATGGCGAAGGCGAACCTGATAGTGGCCAGGTGGTATCCGGATTCTAGCAAGGTGAATCTGATCGGGTAATGTCCGCCAACTTCGTGTATCAACCTGTTCTGTCACGGATCCGGCTAGCGACGTGATGAAACCTACAAGCCGTCCCAAATCCTCATTCTCAGTTGCTTGCGTCACTCCATGCTCTGCAGCCTTCGCGAGTGCATATTTCAATGCGGCCCGTGCCACCGCTCGCGCAGTCTCACGTACGAGACGATCGTCGAGATCCTGTATCGCAATGCTGGTCACGTCCTCCATGAGCACCGTACGTGCGGTCTCTGTCCTTCCGTTTCCAATCAGCGAGATTTCGGTGTAACTCACTTGGGATGCTTGCGGAACGAACTTCGGAAGCGCGACGCTGAACACATGCCCCGTGAGCCCAAATAGAATACTTTTTGCCGCGCGGCCGTGCCGCTCATTCTGGATGTCGCGCGTGGCGAGGACCGCCGTCAACGCATCTCCACTAAACGGAATATCGATATGAATATCCGTTTTTCTGGGTGCTCGCCCATGAAAGCTAATCAGCACCAGCTCGCCCAACTCTTGTGTCTCATTGAGAGACCGCCATGTCGTCCCTGGAAAGTGTCCCTGATACTCTTCGAACTCTTCATCAAGTCCGAGGCCAACACTCAACCGGAGAAGATCCTGACCAAGAAGCGCGGGAACCGGTGTCCCGTATTCCTTGCGATATACCTGAAAGGCTTCATATGCCAGCCGATAGGCCACGAACGCATCATTCAACTCGCCTCGAGATTCGAACAGCACTCCCGCGAGATATCGAGCGAATGCATCCTGGGCATACGCATGGGCGTTATCCGCACGATCCGACAACACGTTGAGCTTATGGTCAATCTTGCGTGCTTCGACCAAGGCATCATCGAACAGCCCTAGATACGCATAGTTCAAGGCCATGATGACGTGGATGAGGACCTGCTCGAAGCGCTCGCCTTCGTACGACAACACATTGTCGTTGATCAGCAACGCGGCTACCTCTGATCCGATGCGGCGGGAATACAGATCCTCGATCATTCTTTCGGCATCCTGAAGAAACTCGGTGCTTTGCTGATACTGTCCGGAAAGGTGTAGCAGCATGCCGCGATCCATGGCATAGAGCACACGACTCTTGTTTCCGTATCCATCTTTGTTTTTTTGGATAATGGCATCCGCAGCGGCTGGATTGCCTTGTGCCAAAGTCTGTTCGACTTGGACATAGTGACTTTGGATGGAACTACAGCTGGCCCCACTCACCCATATGATGGCGAGTAGGGAAGTTATAAGAGGATGGGTCAGAAGATCACGCGTTTTCGTTCAACGACTTTCTTCAGCTTCTTCTGCCCAAACCATGATTTGACGTTGTTTTCGATATTGATGAGTTCGAGATCAACCTGATAGAACACGGCTTTGGTTCCATCGGCCTCGTCGAGAATCGTGTTGATGGTGCCTTGGAGCATAAAGTCAGCTCCAATTTCTTTTCCTGGCCCCTTCTGTGTCGATTCCAACGCGTGGACGGCTTGCTCAGCCCGTTCAGCACGAATCTCTTCGCGTTTCCCACGTCCCGCAATGAACGTCACCTTCTGTGCGTTGGTCAGCTCACGCTCCAAGTCCTTGATGAAGGTATCGACATTGATGTGTTCATGACTGCGATTCGCGATTCGCCCCACAACCACAACCGGTTGTTTCTCGTGTGCCCCTAAGTAGTTGTTCAACCACGGTCGCTCAAGTGCTTCCTTAATCATGCTCTCGGCCACCAGGCGCGAATCGGTATCATTCCACCGACCGCTAAGATCAATAACCGTTCCCGTATCCACACGCGATACTCGGGTAGCCGAGCACGACACCATTGACCCAAGAAATACGATAAGGCAACCGAGCGCGAGCGCCGCACGCAAATGGGGAGTGTGATAATTACCCAGCATGATTTGGTGTCACCTTCCTCAGGATGTTCAAAAAGCGCGTCCAGCAAGGCCGCAGCAAGCTGTGAGACGAATCGTACTACTGTACGTTGAGCCGATCAGTGAAGCGAGAACGCCGCTGGCGTGTTTTTTGGACATCCTGCTATTGCTCATGCTTCGCTTCTTCCTGGCTCAGATCATTAAACAATCGATCAGCATTCTTTCTGAGATGCTCACGGACTTCGCCATTCAACGCCTTCGCTCGATCGATTTGATTCTCGAAATCATCGAGGTCGAGCTTTGCAAGGGAATACGTAATCCCTTCCTTCTTATCGACCCAATGATTGATAATTTGCACGCCGCTGAGCGTCGTCGCCGAGAAGGTTTTGACCGCCTGCTCCACCAGTTGCTCTTCCGTCGACTGTGCGAAATCATCCACCGTGCCGGACGACGCGTAGTCGCGCATCAAACTGGCCGAATAGGTTTCAATGATCTTTCCAAGTTCTGCGCGCGCGCGATTATCGGCGGTTTTCGTTGCGAGGGGTTTGTTCTGTACGCCCTTGATTGCTCCAACGCCATAAAACGCCTTGGTATCACTTTGGAATGCTCCACTCCCTTTGTTCACCCACTTTGGCGCACTACCCGCACATCCGTATAGAGATACGAAGAGAGCGCCAGAGATGAGCAATACCATTATCTGCAAGGTTGTTCTGGCCACTGGTCTACCTCCCAATCGTCTAAACTTTGCGCTACAAAAAAGGCTATCACGTGCGATTTCACGGAGTCAAACAACGCGCTTGACAGGGGTCAGGGAACAGGGTTCTGGGATCGGGAAGCTCATTGAGTTGCTTGAGAGAGCGCGAAATCTGTAGGGAGAGTCAGCAGTCACATCTAGTTTTTCGTCCATCCGAGACGAAGGACATTTGTACTTCCCCTAATCCCTGACCCCGGAACCCCATGCCGTGTTTCTTGATACACTGCCGCTTCATGTCTCCTCTCACGAACTCGCACCCACCCGGACTCTATCTTCTGTTCTTCGTCGAAATGTGGGAACGCTTTT
>JAJDBL010000083.1 GCA_029261375.1 Nitrospirales bacterium | reverse complement strand
CAATTTTGCGCTCACGGGTTATGGAACGAGGCAGAGGGATTGATCGACCTGTTCCCAGCGGGAGACCTCACCAATAGAAAGCATCTTGCGGTCGGTTGTCCTGTCCGACGCGTTGCTGAGATGTGTGGAAACGTTAGTCCGCGATCGTGCGAGCCAACGCCAATACCTGAATAGACTCTGCCCCAGCTGCCCGAAGCACTCTCGCGCACTCGTTCACAGTGGCTCCCGTCGTCAGCACATCGTCGACAAGAAGAAGTTTCTTTTCTAAAAAATCATGTGGGCGTCTCACTGAAAACGAGTCTCGGACATTGCGTTGACGGTCTTTCCATTCGAGCGTCGTTTGTGGGGGCGTTTTTCGGGTGCGGGCTAGATTGTCCATTGATAATGGGATGTGGAGCGTCTGAGCGACACGCTTTGCCAAGGCGAGTGATTGATTGAATTCTCTTTTTCTGAGTCGAGTCACGTGGAGGGGGACTGGTAGTACGATATCCATGTGATCAATTCCCTGAAGGTTTTCGCACAACAGATTTGCCAGCGGTGAAATCAAGCTAGTTTGGGATTTGTATTTCATTCGTTGTACCGCTTGCGCCAGTACTCCTTCATAGCGAAATAACGCGGTAGCTTTGTCGTACCGTGGCGGAGAGTCATAACACGTGTGGCAGCAGGTCAACTCTGAGGCATCACTCTCAGATCGTGAGTGAAGACCCGGAATGCCGCACCGAGAACATGTTGAACCGGTGATGGGGCGAATACCTTCCCAACAAGGTCTACAGAAAAACGGCAGGTCCTCGTGAGTGAGGGCAGCCTCGCACCCATCGCAAGTTGACGGGAAGACGAAGTTGAGAACTCTTTGACCCCAGTGACGCATCAGGTGCGATTTCGTTTATGTGCGAGTGCGGTGTTGAATAATCCGCGCATATCCAAGAATAGCTCGGTGCGTAGTGTATGTTGCAAGCTGTTCAAGAAGGATGTCCGGCAAGGCCACAGCAAGGGACGAGGCGAATCGTACTACTGTACGTTGAGCCGAGGAGCGAAGCGAGAACGCAGCTGGCTATGTGGGGTAGTGGGCGTTAAGTGCGACATACGCCGGGCTAAGGTCCGTTGTCCAGATTCTGTGGGATTCGTGGCCGATACCCAAGTCGAGCGTAATCGGGAACTCTTGTCTTCTTAGAACCGTTTTTGCCGATCGTTCGGACTCGACACCGGTTCCCATTCCCGCTTCCACCACTGCAACATCATCAAATAAAATTGAGATTAGAGCTGGCTTTATCGGAACCCTTGCTCTCCCGATCACCGCCATGAAGCGTCCCCAGTTAGGATCTTGGCCAAACATCGCCGTTTTGACCAGTGGAGAGGTCCCTATTGCCTCGGCGATGGTTTTTGCGTTGCGCGATGTCTTGGCATGTTGAACAATAACTTGAATAACCTTTGTGGTTCCTTCTCCATCACGCACGATCTGTTTCGCCAGATCAACGCAGCCATCTGTCAGGAAACGTTGAAATTCATCCATGGAAGATGTGCCAGCCTTAATAATAGAATTCCTGGCGTGGCCGTTTGCAAGACAGAGGACCATATCGTTCGTGCTGGTTTCTCCGTCGATCGTAATGGCATTGAACGAGGCGTCCACGGCAGACTTGAGTGCGCGCTGGAGGGCTGAAGTCTCGATCAACGCGTCGGTTGCGAGATACCCCAACATCGTTGCCATATTGGGATGAATCATTCCTGCACCTTTTGCGATGCCCCCGATGGTGAGGGTTTTTCCTGCGATGCGTGCGGTGGCACCGGTCTCCTTCACATGAACATCTGTGGTGAGAATTGCTCGTGCGGCGCTGCGCCCCCCGGCTGGTTTCAATCGTGTGACGAGGCCTGGGATTGCAGCTCGAATGCGTTCCATGGGAAGCGGTTTCCCAATAATTCCCGTCGATGAGACACAGATTTGATTCGCCTGAAGACCTAATGCCTCTGCGGTTGCCTTGGCCATGTCACGCGCATCGGACATTCCGTTTACGCCCGTGCACGCATTCGCGTTTCCACTGTTGGTGATGATCGCGCGAATGTTTCCGGTCCGAATATGGCGTTTGGTGAGGGTGACGGGTGCCGCGGCACATCTATTGGTGGTAAACACTCCTGCCGCGCTCGTGTCATGTTCTGAAACAATCAAGGCAAGATCAAGTTCTCGTTTTTCCTTGATGCCGGCATGCATACCGGCAGTCAGGAATCCTGGAACAATGGAAAGTCCTGTCTGCCGTGGACTCACGGAAATATTCCGGCGATGTCCAGCCCTGTAGTTTCCGGTTGGCCGACCATAAGGTTCATCGACTGAATCGCTTGTCCCCCGGCTCCCTTGACCAGGTTATCAAGTGCTGAGAGAAGGGTTGTCCAGCCGGTTCTTTGGTCAACAAACATTGCGAGGTCGCACCGATTCGATCCGCGTACGGCATGTGGATTGGGAAGGTAGTTTTCTTCGAGAACGTTCACAAACGGTTCGTTGTTGTAATAGGATTTGAAGATCGTACGCAGATCCTCTGTCGACATTGGCTGCCGAAGTCTGACGTACGCTGTGCTCAGGATTCCGCGATTCATTGGCACGCGTGTGGGTGTGAATGTAACGCGAATCGAGGATGGGTCTGAGGATGAGGTGTTACTGTTGCGAGTCATAATTTCACGCAACCCTTGCTCGATCTCTGGCGTGTGGCGATGCTGTCCGAGGTTGTAAGCCTCAACCCCGTCATGTGCTTCTGGGAAGTGTAGCGGGAGCGCGGTCTTTCTTCCGGCTCCCGAAATTCCCGATTTGGCATCGATGACGATCATATCGTTGTGGATTAATGCGCCGTCGAAAAACGGAGCAAGCTGTAGGATTGCTGCGGTTGGGTAACATCCTGGTGCAGCCACGATGCGGGCATCACGGATTTTCTCTCGATTCAATTCTGGAATTCCGTAGACCGCTTCAGAGAGAAGCTCCGGAAACAGGTGTGTTGATCCGTACCAGTGTTTGTACGCCTCAGCCTCCTTGAGGCGAAAGTCAGCGCTGAGGTCTATCACCTTGAGACCTGCGTCAAGACAGGCCTTTGCGGCCTGCATTGATGTCATGTGAGGGAGTGCCAAGAATGCCAGGTCCACCTTGTCGGCGAACGCTTTGGCATCGAATGCCTCTAGGACAAGTGAGCAGGCGCCGGTGAGGTGAGGGAACACCTCACGAATCTGTTTTCCAGAATTCTGCTCAGAGGTGATCGCGGAAATGGTAATAGCCGGGTGCCCGGCGAGAATCCGAAGGAGTTCTGCTCCGACATACCCGCTCGCACCAACAACGCCGACACGTAGCATGCACTGACCCTATGGGTTTCTCGCGCCTAGCAGGCGCAGGATTCGGAGACCATGAAGATAAGCAGAGGTGGTGGCCAAACGCTGTGGACAATATCTCAGCGTTTGGAAAACTGGAACTTTGCTCTCGCGCCTTTTTGGCCGTATTTCTTCCGCTCTTTTTTCCGTGGATCTCGTGTGAGAAACCCTTCTTTTTTGAGCGTTTCTCTATGTGTTGGGTTGATATCAACAATGGCCTTAGAGACAGCGTGCCGCAATGCGAGGACTTGTCCGGTCTGCCCTCCACCATGCACGGTGGCAAAAATGTCATATTTTCCTAGCAAGCCCGTGAGTTCCAGTGGTGGCTGAAACATGAGTCTGTGTGACGCACGTTGGAAATAATCATCGAGTGGACGGCGATTGATAAGGACTTGTCCCGTACCAGGCGTGAGCCAGGTTCGAGCAATGGCATTTTTCCGTTTACCGGTGGCATAGGTGGCTGCTGAGTCCATGAACAATTCCTTTTCTATACGGTTACATTAACTCTGGAGTAGATGTGGGCAAAACGTGTCTGTTGCCCAATTATCGAGAGAGTGTCATCGGCTGAGGCTTTTGCGCGCCGTGCGGATGTTCTGAGCCAGCGTAAACACGTAGTTTCCCTGCCAGTTGTTTCCGAAGGCGGTTTTTGGGGAGCATGCCGTTGACCGCTTTGAATATAAGATCCGTGGGCTTATTCTTCAATAGCTGTTCAGCGCTAATTGATTTGATTCCCCCGGGGAACCCGGTGTGGTGGTAGTAGAGCTTTTTCTGGAATTTCGATCCGGTCATGTGAATTTTTTCAGCATTGATAATAATGATGTGGTCACCGAGGTCAAGATGTGGCGTGAATGCCGGTTTATGTTTGCCTCGAAGGACACTTGCGACTCTTGACGCCAGTCGTCCAAGGATTTGCCCCTGGGCATCAATCACGTGCCAAGTCGGGACCATGTGTTCAGGTTGAGCAGGACGGGTTCTCATGACGGTTATGCCTCATACTTTCCAAAGTTTTGGGGATCGAGCTTCTCTAGCCACGCGTCGAGTTTCTCCCCTGCACGACGCTTCATGACATCATCGGTAGCATAGATAGGACATGGCACACGCAACGCGAATGCAATTGCATCGCTTGGTCGTGCGTCAATGGTATGTTCTGAGCCGTTAGCCTTCACATAAATCGACGCGTAATACGTGTTGTTGCTAATATCGGTGACCACCACCTGCGTGACATCAAGCCCGAGGTGCTGTGAAATTCCGTTGAGCAAGTCGTGGCTGGTGGGGCGTGGAGGGACGACACCATCCATTGCTAAGCGAATGGCATGACCTTCGGCGCTCCCGACCCAGATTGGAAGGATTTCAGTTCCTTCATCTTCTCTGAGCACGACGATCTGGGTATCCGTGTTTGGGTCGGCGAGAACTCCATGCACTTTAAGTTGCACCATCGTACGCCGTTAGACCTCATACTTTCCAAAATCCTCTGGCTTCAGATTCTCGAGCCAACGATCGACTTCTTCCGCATCGTGTTTCTGAATCACGTCATCGGAGGCAAATATCGGTGCTTCTGTGCGTATCGCGAATGCAATTGCATCACTCGGCCTCGCATCGATCGAGAAAAACGAGTCTCCATATGCAATATGAATTTTTGCATAGTAGGTGTTGTCTTTCAGGTCGGTGATATTGGCACTTAAGACCTTCGCATCAACAGAATCTATAAGGAGTTTCATCAGATCATGGGTCATAGGACGTGGGGTGGAGAGACCTTCTAAGGCGAAACTAATCGCGCTCGCTTCTGGTTTTCCTACCCAAATGGGCAGCATGTCCTGGGTTTCCTCACAACGGAGAAGCACGATATAGGAATTGTTGTACGGGTCGAACATCAACCCTCGAATTTTCATCTGTGTAATCATGTATATAACCGGCCTAAAAGCCTTTTCGAGCGATCTAAGTCGCTGGAAATAGGTACCATTATCCCTGTATGTGTGTCAATAAATCCATTTGCGATGGGGAACACAACGTACGAGTCGGGAGAGGGATGAATACGTGTCATTCGTCTTGTTGCGGAAGACTCAGAAATGTCCACATCTGGTCTTTCAGCTGCTTCCGTCCGTCGGCTTCGCCGAGGTTGAGACGCAATTCGTTGATTATTATCACGCGCTGATTTGCCCATTCAGCCCAACATGGAACGCAAACATGAGCTTTGATGAGGGGTTCAATCTTGCCCATGTACAGGGGCTCTTCAATCGGGTCGCCAGGCTTTCCACAACGCGTACATTGATCTATCGCCATCTCATATCCCTCGATTAGTCTCAATCGGCATCTTGGAGCGAATACCTTATGTTATCACGGCCCATAGTCTTGGGATAGGGCGATCCCTCGCCCATGAATCGGTAGAAATCACGCCCTTTGGGGTCAGATGTCTTCGAGGTGGGCAGGTTGATTGGGTGGAGGCTCATTGGGCGGAGGATTCATAATGCCCAACGCGACTGCCATGACAAGAATCCCGGCTCCTAGCCACCACACGTAGGGCTGTACTCCTCCAACGTCTGCGAGGGTTTGGTCCCACATGTTGTCCGTGACACGTGGTTGTGCGTGGAGCTCTTCAAGGCTACGTTTCACGTGACCGTAGTAGAGATAATTTGAGAGAGCGCCCGCGGCGAGTCCCCACATCAAAAGAATTTCCATGCCCCCACGAAGTAGGGCGATAGTGAGAAACGGCCCAACCGCAAACGCAGCGGCATACAGATACATTTTTCGGTATAGAAACCAGAGCCAACCAAATAAAAATGGATACCAGTTCCATGTGAGCGAAAATTGGTCATTTCCGTCGTGCTGGAAGCTCCCAAATTGGGCGAGGTAATACTCTGCTCCCGGTCCAAGAAACTTGATCCAGTCCTGCTGCTCGGGAGGTATGCTGCTTGGTATCGCTGTGGATGCCGATGCCGATGCCGATGTCGGTTCCGATGCCGGTTCCGGCTCTTCTTGCTGAAATGGTTTTCCGCAGCCGCTACAGAAGCTCGCGTCATCTTCGAGTGCGCGACCGCACGAGTTACATGCTTTTGTCATCATTACCTGTTCACATGCTGAAATCGATCAAAGTGGATGAAGGCTGTGCGGGCGCATTCTATCGTGAAGCGATAGTGGAGTCTATATAGCGATCCGTTCCCCCAGCAACTGTAAGCAACACGATGTTTTAGCATGTTTGCGATGTATCATGACTTTTCGTGGAGTTCGATGCGTGCGCACATGCTGCGAACCGACTCCCAGTCATAGTTCAGCAGCGTTGTTGGCGGCTCGTCCTTTTGTTGGCCTGCGATTCGTTGTAAGCGAGTGATGCGATTTGACGAGCTTGGGTGTGTTGACAGCAATGTGAATAGGTCCGGTTGACTGGCCTCGTGTTCTTCGAGCTTGGTGAAGAAGGCAATCATTCCCTGAGGATCAATGCCTGCGCTGATAAGCATCTGTATGCCGTCGGTGTCCGCTTCTTCTTCAGCGTCTCGGCTGTACGAGAGGGCTCCAAGGGTACGCGCAGCCTCGAGCCCAAATGACATCAGCCCGCTGACGTCTCCACTGAGCGCAGCGAATAGAATTCCCATCGACGTCGTTTCCAACAACATGCGCATGCTGTGGCGCTTGAGGATGTGTTGTACCTCGTGAGCCAAGACCCCAGCCAATTCCTCCGGGGATTCCGTTCTTTCTAGCAATCCTTGAAAGAGCACGATATATCCGCCCGGTAGTGCAAACGCATTGACCCGTGGATCGTGGACCATGACAATCTGAAACTCGTACGCGGGGTTTGGGAGTGTCGACAGCAGGGATTGTGTGATGCCGTCGATCGCGATCTTCCCATATGGGTCCTGACACCGTTGTTTCGGTGGGGCTAACTCGTTGAGGACTCCCGCCCCAAGTTGAGTTTCCCATGACGTCGGAACATAGGCGGTGGCAACTCGCGCCATAGCTGGAATACCCCACATATACAGTCCCAAGAGTAGTATGACGGAGGCTACGGCTGCGAGAAGCGCTCGAGACTTCAGCTGGGTGCGATATATGGGTCTGTGAAAATGTGAGGCACGTGACGTGGCAACTCGATGGAGTGTCGTCAGAAATGTTGGATCGGTAAGTAGAATAGCCTCCGGAAACTCTCCATCTTTCTCTAATCGAATATGCTCTCCCTTATAGAAGCCCTGGGTCTGACGGATTTCGTCCAATGGCCATGTAATGAGAGAACGACCCTCTATCTTAATGTGCAGATCCTGTGGCGTAATCTCGATGGTGGCTGCGTGACGCTCAGCCGTTTGACCATCAAGGTAATATCCGTCCCATTCCAATTGCATCAGGTCTCTTTTTTTCCGGTGTCTGCCGAAAGCATTTGGCTGTTATAGAGGCGGGGCATTTCTCGAAGAATACGTCGTCTCTTGCGGGATCAAGTTATTCGACCGACCGCACAGGCTGCAGGACGTGTCCAGCAAGGCCGCAGGGATGTTGGCGCGCGGAGCGTACCGGGAGGCGAGTGAGCACGACAACAGACCGAGAACGCCGCTGGCGGCCTTTTTCAACATCCTGCTATCCGAACTCAGCGCCGGTGTCTAGGAACCCCTCCAACCCTTCCCCAGTTGCAGATGCAGCCTGGGCGTCCTGGTGTATGGCGTTGAGATCAAGTGGTCCGTTGAGGGTAAGGTAGCTGAAGGTGAAATTGATGTTTCGGATGATAACCCATGGCCAGGCGAGACCTAGGGTACAGATCAGGATAAGGGCATTCACTAACTT
>JAJDBL010000082.1 GCA_029261375.1 Nitrospirales bacterium | reverse complement strand
GGAGGTGAGCCGCGCATTGCCTGAGGGGATTCGTCGAGAGCCGGATATTTTTGCGTCGAGTTTTCCGACTGTGCGCCAAGAATGCCGCGTTCCTGAGCTTGCTACACGTTGGACTCGCCTCTTAGAGATTCGGAGTGAAGTCAGTGGAAAACTAGAGGATGCTCGGAGAAACCAGGTGATTGGGTCACCACTCGATGCCAAGGTGGGGCTCTACGCAGATCCTGAGTTGTTGGAATTCCTCACTGAGAGATCAGAAGAACTCCTCCCGCTGTTTATCGTGTCAGAAGTTGTACTTCATCCACGCTCAACCTGTCCTGAGCTGGTACCGGTGGTCGCCTTGCCGAAGCCTGGGGGTGATGCTGTCCTCAAGCTTGGAATCGAGATCACTCGGGCTGACGGCACCAAATGTGTGCGCTGTTGGATGTATCACTTGACCCTTGGATCAGATGCCGCACATCCGGAGATTTGTGATCGGTGTCTTGACGCCATCACGCCAAAAGATTGTGTGGGTGGCGGATGAAGTCGACCATGAAATATACCGCACTGGGCGTCTTCGTCTCGATCATCGTGATCGTCGATCAATTAACCAAGCAGGCCATTCATTCCTCGATGCATTTGTATCAAACGATCCCCATCTTCGAGGGATGGTTTCACCTCACCTATATCCGCAACCCTGGCGCTGCCTTCGGCATTATGGCTGAAAGTAGTGAGGCGTTTCGGTTTGCATTTTTTCTTGTGACCTCTCTCATTGCCCTCACGCTCTTAGGACTCATCTTTGTCCGGCTTCCTAAAGAAGATTGGTATGGCCATGTTAGTGTTGCCGCTATTTTCGGCGGAGCGATCGGGAATCTCATCGATCGCGTTCGTCTGGGCGAGGTCATTGATTTCCTCGACGTATTCATCGGCAAATATCATTGGCCCGCGTTTAACGTGGCAGACTCTGCGATAAGTGTTGGAGTGATTGCGCTGATTGTGAATTTTTCATTTGGCCCCCTGGCTTCGACACTCCCCACGGACCCGGAGCGTACGCCCGCAAAGGATTAGCCATCCAAATCAGGAGCGGTTGCAGGCGCGAAAGTGCGCGCAATTGATCATGCCTTGTCTTGATAGTTGTGTTCTTGGCGACTGGCACGTGGTCAATAGGATGGTCAAACAGGTCATCGAGCGAGGCCGCAGCAAGCTCGGGGGCGAATCGTACTACGGTACGTTGAGCTTGGGAGCGACGCGAGAACGAAGCTGGTGGGCTGTTTCAATATCCTACGCAAGTAAATGAGTAGCTCTCGGTGTCTCACAGTTTCAGCAGGCGAAACCCCGAAACGTCTGGATCACTATCTGATGATTCAGGGCCTGTCTCTGACGAGGATGGCCATCCAACGGCTGGTCAAAGACGGGCAGGTGACTGTGAATGGCGCACCGATAAAGGCGAGTTATCGAATTCGCCCATCAGATGTCATTTCGCTTGATGTTCCCGCGCCTACCCCGATCGACATTCTGCCTGAGCCCATTCCCCTCGATATTCTGTTCGAGGATGAGGTGCTGGTTGTCTTGAACAAGGCGGCTGGAATCGTTGTGCATCCCGCCCCAGGAAACTGGACTGGGACGTTGGTAAACGGATTGCTGGGTCATCTTGGGAGCCTCTCTTCTATTGGGGGGCGCGAGCGCCCGGGTCTCGTCCATCGACTCGATAAGGGCACATCAGGGGTCATGGTGGTTGCGAAAACCGATCAGGCTCATCAGGCGCTTTCCGCACAGTTCAAGGAGCATTCGATTACGCGCGTGTATCGAACGGTCGCGGCAGGAACGATAAAGAAAGGCAGCGGAATCATCGACCTGGCCATTGGCCGTGATATGAAAGAACGAAAGAAAATTTCATCGCGAACGGCAAAGCCGCGTGCGTCTATCACCGAATATCAAGTGGTCGAACGGTTTGGGAAGATCGCGACCAGCGTCGAAGTCCGTCCACAGACAGGACGCACCCACCAAATCAGGGTGCACCTCGCGTCGATTGGGCATCCGGTTGTGGGGGATGCCGTGTACGGTGGGCGACACGCACACGTCCTAGACAATGTCGTTTTTGATCGTCCGATGCTGCATGCTGCCGTCCTCGGCTTTACGCATCCAATTCACCACGGGTATCGCGAGTACGAAGTTCCCGTTCCTGAGGATATGGAGTTGTGTCTCGCACAAATCAAGGAAGCCGCGATTGAAATGAAGCAAGGGACACCGTAATGTCGAGCCTTCGTCAGTTGCTGCCATTCCTCCAGCCCTATCGTTCCAAGTTCCTGCTGACACTGCTGCTGGTCATGGCGACGGCAGCCATCAAACTGTGGCTGATTCGATTAACCGCGCCGTTGTGGGATGCGCTGACCGTTGATCGAGATGCCGAGATGGTGGCCAAAATCGCGATGATCTTGGTCGCCCTTTTCTTTGTCCAGGCGTTGCTCACGGTTGGCTATCTCTATCTTCAAGCCTGGATGTCTCAACATGTGATCGCGGATATCCGTAGCCATCTGTTTCGACATCTGCATGGACTGTCGTTGAGTTTCTTCGTCAAACGTCGGACAGGTGAGTTGATGTCTCGACTGATGAGCGATGTCGGAACGATCCAAACGATAGCGACTGAAACCCCCGTTGATGTGGTGAAGCACCTGGTGATTTTGTGTGGTGGAACGGCGTTCCTGATTTACATGAACTGGAAGCTCTGCGCGGTCATTGTGGTGTTATTGCCTCTGCTCGCGTTTGTTGGGCGCCTCTTTGGGAAGCGCTTAAAAAACCTGTCAGTCCAGATCCAGGATCAAAAAGCGTCCCTCTCAGTGATTATCGAAGAAATGATATCCAGCATTCGTGTCGTCAAGTCGTTCGTGCAAGGGGAGTTCGAACAGCAACGCTTTTCAACGGTTCTCGCTCATGCCGTCCGATTGGGTGTTCGACGGGGATTGGTGCTGGCGCTGTTTATT
>JAJDBL010000081.1 GCA_029261375.1 Nitrospirales bacterium | reverse complement strand
AGGTAGAGTATGCACATACCCTTGTCTCCCGCCTGAGGCAACATGGTTTTCGCGCGGAACCTGATGTACGATCTGAGAAGGTCAACCTTAAGATACGGGATGCTGAGACCGCTAAGATCCCATATATGCTGGTCCTTGGTGATCGAGAAGTAGAAGCAAACACTGTGTCAATTCGAAAGCGCAAGCAGGGTCCGGCCGGAACAATGGACATTGACAGCTTTATGCAGATGCTGACGGAGGAAGTGACCAATCCCTCTTCCTCACCTGAACCCGTTCGAACCTAGTCCCATTCTCGTGAAGGAGGTGGCATATCGTCCAAAAGGAGCGTACTAACCAACGAATCCGAACTGCAGAGGTTCGGGTCATCGGCGTCGATGGGGAGCAGCTTGGCATCCTACCAACCCCAGATGCTATTCGGCAGGCGCTAGAGAACGGCTACGACCTTGTTGAAGTTGCGCCGATGGCACAGCCGCCGGTCTGTCGCATCATGGACTATGGAAAGTATAAATACGAAGCCAATAAAAAGCAGCATGCGAACCGATCGCACCAAAAATCTACACAGGTGAAAGAGGTGAAAATTCGCCTTCGGACTGGGATCCATGATCTTGAAACAAAGATTAAGCATATCAACGCTTTCCTCGATCACGGGCATAAGACGAAAGTGATTTTGGTCTTCCGTGGGCGTGAAATGGAGCACGCGGTGCGTGGCAACGAACTGATGAGGCGCGTGGCAGAAGGCATAGCTGATCACGGGGTCGTTGAGCAACCCCATCGCTTTGAAGGTCGATTCATGGTGATGCTTCTTTCCCCAAAGGCATCCTAAAAAGCAAACATTAGAGGAACCCCATGGCTGGATATAAACTCAAAACCCATCGCGGCACCGCCAAGCGAGTGAAAGTGACAGGATCAGGCAAGTATCTCAAGAGAAAAGGGTCCCTTCGACACCTTCTCACCAGCAAGTCACGTAATAGAAAACGAACGCTGAAAGGGCCGTCGACCCTCGACGCCACCACTGTTCGCATGATGAGTAGGTTACTCCCTTACGGGTAACCTCGAACTAATCGATGATCTTAAAGGAGTCTCACTATGCCTAGGGCAAAAGGTGGTTTTAAGACGCATCTCCGTCGTAAGAAGCGTCTGAAGTTAGCAAGTGGCTATTTCGGAGGTAGAAGCAGACTGTATCGGCAGGCAACAGAAGCTGTTGACCGTGCGCTACGTTTTGCCTATCGAGACCGACGTATTAAGAAACGAACGTTTCGACGTCTATGGATTGCACGAATCAATGCGGCGGCTCGAGCACATGGGCTCACCTACAGTGACTTGATCGCACGTTTACAACGCGCCAAACTTGACTTAAATCGCAAGGTGTTGGCCGACATGGCCATGAATGACTCCGAATCATTCGCCAAAATGATTGACACACTTAAGTCTGTCCCCGTTCCAGCTACCCAGTAGAGAGTGCTAGATTGCCCCCTCACTGGATTTCGTGTTTGGGGGGGCGTCATCATTCTTCTCGTCTGCACTGCTCCTCCTCTTTCTGCTGAGACGCATCCAGAATCGCGAAAACCGATTCGGGAGATCGGGATTACTATCGGGACACTTCCCACTGGCGCATTCAACGCCATCACAGATGTTCCAGGTGTCAGAGTCGGCCATACCACCCTAATCAGTGGACACGGCGCGTTACGGCCAGGTTTCGGCCCGATTCGTACCGGTGTCACCGTCGTCATCCCTCGTGACGATGTCTGGAATCATAAAGTCCCTGCAGCAAGTTTCGTCCTGAATGGTACCGGAGAAATGACAGGACTTGCCTGGATTGAGGAAGCTGGATTTCTTGAGTATCCCATCGCCCTCACCAATACGCTGAACGCCCCGCGTGTCGCGAATGGGGTTATGAACTGGATGCTCAGAGAATACCCAGCTATCGGAATTACTGACGACACGCTTACACCTGTTGTCGCTGAATGTGACGATAGTTATCTCAACGATAGCCAAGGTCGACATGTCAGCGAGGATCACGTTGTCCATGCCTTGGATAACGCACGCTCTGGGCGTATTGCTCAGGGAACGGTTGGTGCAGGAACCGGCATGCGCAGTTATGGATACAAAGGAGGGATTGGGACGGCCTCACGGGTTCTCCACGCCTCAGATGGGGAGTATGTCGTGGGCGTTCTTGTCAACGCGAACCATGGACGAAGACAGAATCTCATGATTCAGGGGGAGGCGGTAGGAAGGCGGTTCGTCCAGAAGACGGAACTCTCCCAGGAGCGAGAGGGATCGATCATCATTATCGTGGCTACGAATGCTCCCGTAACAAGTCGGCAGTTAAAACGACTTGCAAAACGAGCCTCGCTTGGATTGGCACGAACTGGAACAATTGGGCGGCATGGAAGCGGTGATTTTGTCCTTGCCTTTTCCACTGGAAATGTTATTCCCCACTATCCGAAAGCCCCAATCTATACGATGACGGTCCTTTCCGATACCCATTTAAACCCACTCTTTTCCGCGGTGGTTGAAGCGACAGAAGAAGCCATCCTCAACGCTCTCACGATGGCAAGCACCACGACAGGTCGCGATGGACATACGGCAGAGGCAATGCCGCTTGATCTGCTCAATGGCCTCGTGACACGGTAACAGGTCACCTTAGCGCGTCATTCCTCTACACGCACAGTCATTTCGATACGGCTGTCTGGAAGATCCCCTGAATTTCTATCTTGTCCAACGATGGTATCGACGACGTCCATCCCCTTTGCCACCTTCCCGAACACGGTGTAGTTACCATTCAGGAAACTTGATTCCGCGACGACAATGAAAAACTGCGATCCAGCACTATTCGGGTCTTGAGACCTGGCCA
>JAJDBL010000080.1 GCA_029261375.1 Nitrospirales bacterium | reverse complement strand
ACGCGGGGTTCAATCAGAGCACGATGGAAGACGTTCCGAACTCAATCCAACGCATCATTACCACGCGCAAGTAAGTCGAGAGCAATCATGCCAGAACACGGACATCAGGACGACACCACGCCACCTCGCATCGCCATCGGGCATGTCGAGCTTGCCGTGACCGACGTGGCGACAGCCACCGACTTCTTCCTCAAGCTCGGCCTTCGACATATCTACCAAGAGCACGACTTTGCCGTCCTGGAACTGAGAGGAGGCACTCACTTGGTGTTAGAAGCCGACGAAGGGGTCACGCCGCTAGGGACCACGCCCACATTCGATCTTATGGTGGAGGATATCGAATCCATGAGAACCCGGTGCGCAGAGGGCGGGATGAACCCTACCCCACTCAAATCCGGCCAGGTCCATTCTTCCTTTGAAATCAAAGGGCCGGACGACTATACCGTGACGATCACGTCATCACACGCTGCCGACAGAGCCATTTAGAGCTCAATTACCTCCCCTCCCCCCAACAACGTTCCGATTTCCCTCGCTGAATAACCCGAGAAGCAGACTTACCATCTCTGAGCCCACGTCCACTCAGCTCGTCCTTCACACTCAGGTTTAGCTCAATTCTTCCGATATAGACCTTGGGATACCAATAACTGCTAACGGAGGTGAATTGAGATGAATGCGATCTACAAATTTGCTCTTTCGGTAGGATTTTTCATGCTTGCCATCGTGTCTTCCAGTGGGCAGGCATTTGGCCAAGCCGCAGGAGGCCTTGTGATTCCCCCCTTTGAAGTGGAGACGAAGGGCCTGGAGTACTGTGGGGACTTCAACTTCGCAAAGTTTGGGTACGATGCGGGCGAAACCTTATGGATGAGCCTCGGTGACTTCACAGAGTTCAGCATAGCGCGGACGGAAGACTTCGATCCCGAGACAACCTACCCACTCATCGGAAAAAGCTATTTCACAGACATCGGACAGGGCGCCGTCACAGCGACGGCTCAACTCGATGATGGGTCGAGCATGATCATCGTCGCAAAATGGGCCGTTGACGAGTCATTTGCGATTACCAAACTCACCGGACGATTGATTGAACACGGCGTGTTTACCGAGGGCTGTTTTTCTGACCTCAAGTTCAGAGTACCAAGACCAGCAGAATAGACACGATACAGCCCCCCTTCTTCTTGATGATTATGTCGCGACCACACTGCACTGTCAGGCCGATGAACGGCTCGCCGGACTGAGACGAAGCCGCGGTCTGACATGCGCCATCTGTTCATCCTCATTATCTCAACGACAGCGGGGCTCATCCTCTCTCTGAACCTTGCCTGGGCGGAACCCATCGCGGAGGCGCGAGCACTGGAAGACGACAAGGCGCCCGACGCACGGCTGGCGGATTGGGATCTTGAAGACCTGATGAACCTCACGGTCACCTCTGTCTCGAAGAAGGAACAGAAGGTGTCCGAGACAGCGGCGGCCGTCTTCGTTATTACCCAGGAGGACATTCGACGAACGGCTGCGACGAGCATCCCTGAAGCATTGCGCATGGTTCCGGGGATTCAAGTGGCGCGGGTAGATGCCAACAAATGGGCGATCAGCGCACGAGGGTTCAACGGCCGCTTTGCCAACAAGTTATTGGTCATGATTGATGGGCGGGTGGTCTATAACCCACTCTTTTCAGGGGTCATTTGGGAAACACAGGATACGGTTCTCGAAGACGTCGATCGCATCGAAGTCATCCGTGGCCCGGGAGGCACCCTGTGGGGCGAGAATGCCGTCAACGGGGTGATCAACATCATTACGAAGCATTCCAGCGATACGCAAGGTGCCCTCATTTCAGCGGGGGCAGGAACTGAAGAGCGAGGCTTTGGAACGGTGCGTTATGGAGGAACGATTGGAGATGACCTCTCCTATCGCGTCTGGGGAAAATATGTCAGCCGCGATGAGGGGTTTCGCGAGGATGAAGCACACGATGACTGGCAGATTGGGCGCGGAGGTTTTCGGAGTGACTGGGAGCTCAACTCGAAAGATTCCCTGACCCTTCAAGGCAGCTACTACGACGGAAGCGCGGGCCAGGAGCTCAAACGTCCAACCCTCACACCACCGGCATTCTTTGATACACCGGTCAACGACATTGGGTATTCCGGTGGAGACATCCAGTTTCACTGGGATCACCGCATCGACGACACGTCAGATTTCTCATTCTCGATGTACTACGACCGTACGGAACTTGATGATTTTGATACGTTGGCGGATGCCAAAATCAATGTCTTTGATGTCGACATACAACATCGACTCCCAGTCATGGAAAACCATGAGTTGTTGTGGGGACTAGAATACCGACGCACCTGGGACACGATTCGATCAAGCCCCATCACCACACTCGAACCGTCGAGTCGCACACTCAATCTCTTCAGCGGGTTTCTTCAAGACGAGTTCACGCTCAAACCAGAGGAGTGGTATCTCACCCTCGGATCTAAACTGACCCATAACGATTTTACGGGACTTGAGGTTCAACCAAACATACGTCTTCGCTGGACACCATCTCCCGATCAGACGGTATGGGCTGCCGTGTCTCGAGCTGTACGTACACCGTCAAGGATTGAAGATGACGTTCAAGCCCTCGTTGCAGGGACGCCATTTGGGTTCGCCAGGGCTGTCGGGGACAACGATGTGCATTCAGAGAACGTCATCGCCTACGAACTCGGATATCGCACGCAAGCATTCACCTCCGTTTCTTTGGACGTAACCGCATTCTTCAACACGTATGACAACCTGGTTGCGACAACTCCCACGCCGTCCCGCCTCTTAGATCAGCAATTCGGCAATCCCGTGGAAGCCGAGGTGTTCGGTGCAGAAGTCGCAGCGGACGCACAGCTCTTCGACTGGTGGCGCCTCCGATCAGGTGTGACCTACCTCCAGATGCAATTCCGTGGAGAGTCACGTCTTCCTGGAGCAGTGGGTTCGACTGACAAGAGCCCAGACCACCAATTTTCCCTTCAGTCCTATATGAACGTCTCAGAAGACATCGAAATCAATGGGGGTCTTCGCATCGCCGATAGCTTGCCTAGTCTCAATGTGCCGCATTACGTCGAAGCTGACATCAATATTGTGTGGAGACCGCGCGAAGGGCTCGAATTCTCCCTCGTTGGACAGAACCTTCTCGATTCCCATCATCCTGAGTTCGTGGACGAGTTCCTCAGTCTCCCCTCGGACGTGGAACGTGGCGCGTATGTCCTCACCCGCTGGAGATTCTGATTGATGACGACGAACTGCTACATGCGATGTGCACGAGCGCAGAAGCAGCAGTTGACCAGAGCCGACACGCTACTGTTCGTCACAGTCGCCGCACTGCTCTTGGTAAGTGGGGGATACGCGCATGCGGAGTCCAACGATGCACAGGACACCGGTGTCGCAGAACAGGAGCACAAGCTGGCAGAGCTGGACATGGAAGACCTGCTGAGCATGACGATCACCACAGCAAGCAAAAAGAGCCAGAAATTATCAGACACTCCAGCAGCGGCGTTCGTGATTTCCCAGGACGATCTCCGCCGATCTGGCGTGACCAGCATCCCGGAAGCGCTCCGCATGGTTCCCGGAATACAAGTCGCGAGGCTCGATGCCAACAAGTGGGCGATTACGGCACGCGGTTTCAACGGGCGAATTGCCAACAAACTCCTCGTCCTTGTTGACGGAAGAACGGTATACACGCCGGGTTTTTCAGGCGTCATCTGGGAAGCCCTGGATACCGTCCTTGAGGACGTAGATCGGATTGAAGTCATCAGGGGAACGGGAGGTACGCTTTGGGGCGAAAATGCCGTGAACGGTGTCATCAACATTATCACTAAACGTACGCAAGACACGCAGGGGACACTCATCACTGCAGGGGTCGGAACGGAAGAACGAGGTTTTGGAACACTGCGTTATGGAGGAACGATTGGAGACGACCTTTCCTATCGCGTCTGGGGCAAATACTACGATCGCGATGAAAGCTTCGCTGAAACTGGTGCACATGATGATTGGCGTTTGGGGCGCGGGGGATTTCGCGCGGATTGGGAAATGAATGCGCGAGATTCCATGATGGTTCAGGGCAGTTATTACAAAGGAGATGCCGGACAGCAATTCAACATTCCAACACTGACCCCTCCGTCGTTTTCAGAGACCGTCAATAATGATACGGCGCTGTCGGGTGGCGATGTTCTCGTCCGTTGGGAGCGCCGCCTGAGTGAGGACTCCGACTTCGCGTTTCAAATGTACTACGACCGCACTGACTTACAAGGCTTCGACGTCACCGGAGACCGAACCTGGAATGATGTTGATG
>JAJDBL010000079.1 GCA_029261375.1 Nitrospirales bacterium | reverse complement strand
ACCTATAAAGCAGCCGAGTTCCTGGATACGGCCTATTTCGGTTTCCACTACGGGGCCAAGATCCACTATCGATTTATGAGGAACGAACTCCGTTCTCAGGGTTTTCGCATCGTCTTCAACAATCTCGCGCGTGAGGAGGGCATGGTCCGGGATTACCAGGTTCTCCGTGCCGCGCTTGCCGATGAGGACGCATCCGATGACTCAAGCATGAAGCATGTACGTTTCCTTGTGGAGTTGGCAATGGCGGACTGTACGCGAGTCACTGACAAAGACGACGTCCAGCTTGGTGTACAACTCCTGCGGGAGGACCTGATCGCAAAGAGTGATATTGCAGCGGTAGTCGAGCAGCTACAGAGTGTGTGCGAGCTGGAAGAAAGCGACGAGGAGAGCTTCTACAAGCTGTATACCCATAAGAAGGTCAAAAAACGGGTCAAGAAGCTTCTCAAAGACCTTGAGAAACTCCAGAAGTCCGTGGTCACGTGGGTTGAGAACCCGTTGTGGTCTGGTCGGCGCGATGACCTTGGCTTCCATACGCAGCCGGTCGCGTTGCAGCAATAGCGCTGCGAGATCACCGCTGTATCATAGTGAGGTCAGATTCCGTGATCTGCCATGCTCAATGCAGTCCGTGCAGAGAGCGTTACTATCCTCCAGGCAGTCACCGGGCGTGCCATCGTCGCCGTGGCCATGGTCCGAACAGGCATCGTCTTCACGCACGTTGAGACCTTGGAGAATGAGGCGCAGGAGTTGGTTGGCGCCTTTGGAGCCGTCCCACACGAAGGCGATATTCCTGCCCTCACTCTCTCCGGGTGAGGCTTCGTGCGGTTGTACCGCGAACTCTATCTTCACCGGGCATTTGTCCGGGGTCTTCTCCTCGCCGACGATCGCGCCGGGTCCTGGTTTGCCATCGGAACTAGAAACTGGAAGTTGAAAATGCCACTCCTTCGCTGTGCTCGGCGCTGTGATTTCCCGCAATGGCAAAGTCTCCGTGCGCGGTTCTCCTTCATTGTCAAGACCAGGGTGATGCGAGAACTCCTCTTTTGTCGCATCAAACAGTTCTTCGAGTTTGCTCTTGACCGCGGTGTAGCACTCGTCCTCACCATGCCCTGTGTCTTGGTCGCCTTCTAGAATGATCTTGATCTTCGCGTCGACCTCGCAAAGCAAGTCTCGGTCGCCGAGGAGACTATCGATAAAGGACTGGATCTTGCTGGTCTCTGCATCACCGAGTTCGGCCTCGTAAGCGGACTCATCATCATTGATCGAGCGGTTGAATGTGATAGTCGCAGCCGGGAGTGGAAGGTCATCTGGATCCAACACGACGAGAAGCTCACCTGAAACCCCAGCCTCGTGGCGGGCTTCCTCGATCTCGAGTTCAGGAGTGTATTTGCAGCCATCGTCGTCCTTGCTTATGTCGGCGGACCATGTCGCATCAGTGATGCCTTCCCCACCGTCGTCGCCCGAGAAGGGCATGAACAGGCCCTCGAACTTTTCAAGCATGTTGACAAAGCCTGTCGCTTCAGTGAGTGTGCCACTGAAGTCCTTGGTGCCAACCTGTTCATCCTCCGTATCTGTTCTCCATTTGAGTAACGCGTCACAGATGTGGATTTGTAAGGTTTTTCCAGGATGCTTGTCCAACCACGTTTGCCCCTCGGGCACGTTCCTCCAGTTACGTCCGCTGAGGATATAGATCGGTGTGTCTGGATCCCCGGGGAGGTTCAGAAATTTTCTGGGAGCGAGAGTTCCGTGATCGGCTTTTTCCATTGCGTCGAAGACATGCGATGCGTCGTGGACAAGCTCGATGAATAGTTCCCGACCGAGGGTCTGAAGTTTTCGACCAACAGAGGGAATAAAATCCGAGGATGTATGCTGTGAGTCTTTGTCGTCCGTGGTATCTGTGGTGGACGCTGTTGTGTCTACAGGTGTGCGCCGTGCCGGTGCCAGAACTTTGTCCTGCATAGTGTCAGGCACCATCAGTTCATAGTGGACCCGCCGCCAGTTTTCAAACTTCAGCGTCTGGTCTGAAGTGATACTGTCATCGGTGAGAAATTTATCAGAACCGGCAATTTCCACGGTGCAGGTATCACCCCCGGCCTTGCCTAATCCCACTTTAAATCGGCCGATACCTCCAGGCAGGGTTACCTTGCCTTCATATTTAGTGTTGGCTGTTTTTTCTTCAATTGTTGCAGTCGTGTCGGACTCGTTTGCCTTCAGGGCCTTGGTGGGGTGGTCTGCATCCTCACGCTTACTCTTGGCAACGGCTTCGCCCTCCTCCGGGCCATAGGTGACGCGAAAATTGATTTCGGTGTTCTCATTGCCGATCTTGACGGCGCGGTCGTCATCGCCGTCCACGCCGACCTCGATGAGCACCTCATGACCGATGCCGCTTTGCCCTTGGTTTTCGACGTCGTAGTTAACGTACTGCTGAATCGTGCCTTTCTTGGGGGCAATGAATACAGCGCGAAACTTGAGATCACCCTTTAGTTCCCGTTTGCGGGTGGTAGTTGTGATGTGCTCAGCGATCTCAAATGGGCCTTCTTGAACGATCCGGAAACCGCTTCTGAGGCCCAGATTGAACTCGGCTGTCCCCGCAGGCACCGTTTCGTCCTTGGAATTTTTGGTGTCCTTGGCGAAGGTCGTTTGCGTTTGACCCACCTGTTCCCCGCCTTGAAACACGTTGAATTGGAAGTTGTGGAACGGTTCCCCGTCCTTCTCCCACGTGACTTTCAGTTGAGCGGTTCGCGGGAGCACTTCAAATTTTCTAATGGACAAGTTCTGGTGCTGCTCGGTGGTGCCGTCCTCGTTCTTGACTTTGTAGAAGACATGGTAATCGAGCAGGTAACTGTCCTTGTCATCTGGGACGACTGGCGCGCGTACTTCGTACTTGATCACGACCGGGGCATCGCTGCTTCCCGACTCGGTTTTGCCCTCCGAGGCGGGGACGGTTTTTTCGATCGGAGGATCGAACGGTTCGCCGTCCTGGAAGAACTTGAAGGTAACTTCCTCGACGAACTCGGCGTCGGAAGAGGGGATGGGTGCTTTGGCTGTAAGTGACGCCCCTTCGTAAATCTTGATTGGACCGTCGTGTGTCGAGTCGTCTGGCATGGCGCTACGCTTGTGTTCGGTCTAGATCAACCTGCAGCTTCTATAGGCGTCTGATGCATGACAGCGGAAAGTCTACGATCGATCATCTCTTTGTGTGGGTATACATAACGCTGATATCTGCCTACACGTACCAACAGGTGTGCGTGTCTCGCTCTTGGCGGCTACAATATCATAGGCATCGAAGCACTATCCATTATACTCGAACTACGAGAACTAAAGCATTGACACATGCCCATCATTAAGACGAGTATTTTTTGATTGAGACACGGTCACTGGCGATCAGGAAGTCACATGTCCTATGGTGGGGCGATGGATATCGCTTTTGTGACAGTGTGATGGTCGTCCCGATCGACTCAATCTGATAGCGCAGGAGCCCAACGATGTTACGCATACGTAAGGAGCAGATCGAGGTGTTGGAGCGTGATCGGCTCGCTCGCTTCGAAACAAGGGTGTTGGCGCATGTGCGGAAGATCTTTCCCGATGACATTCAGAGTCTAGGAGACGAGGAGGTCAAACGGATCATTGCAGTGGGCGTTAG
>JAJDBL010000078.1 GCA_029261375.1 Nitrospirales bacterium | reverse complement strand
TTAGGTCCAGGATTGAGGTTGACCCGAAACCACGGCGGGAGAGTTTGTCTTTTCACCGCAGTTTCTTCGGCAATGCTGGAAATGGGCTTGGCGTGAGACACAGGTGATCTCTTAGTCAACAAACTTAGACAGGTCGATCGTTCTGTAATGGCGAGACGCGAGCAGCACACGTCCTGGCGGAATGCTGGTGAAAACCGCCAGGACAAGATTGGGGGAGATTGACGCTGGAAACAGAAAATACAGTGCGGTAAAGCCTAGCCCCGCACTTCACTCCAACATAAGTTTTCATCGATCTCTTTGCCGGGATTGAGGTCTCTTGCCCTTTGAAGCAGCACCTCTTTGGTCTCAGGGATTTGCGGATCTGAAATGCAGCAATCGTCCACGGGGCAGACGGCAGCGCATTGAGGCTCATCAAAATGCCCTACGCACTCGGTGCATCGATCATAGGTGATGACATAAATGGTGTCACCTTCTCCGTCCCCTTCAGAGACGTTGTACCCTTTGGCTTCTGCATCGCTTCGTACTTCGAAAATCGCTTCATTTGGGCACTCTGGCAGGCAGGCACCGCAGTTAATGCACTCGTCGGTAATTTTAACTGACATGAAATCTCCTCCTTTTCCTCCAATGATACCGAGGCTCTTTCATCAGGCAAACAAGTTCCTATCATACCAGTTTGCGGACATCATGCCCAACAACCACTCGCGCGATATGACGGGGAAAATGGGCACTGTTGTGCAGATAATTTGACCTAGGTTCATGGCGCCTTCCCGGTCATTAGTCTTTAATGTTGACATTATTTTCTACTTTCTCGTATCCTGCGTTCTCACCTCGGGTAACGGAGGAAATTCAGGACTCTCATGAAGATTAGTCGGCTTGAAGAATACGGTCTTCGCTGTGTTGTGCAACTCGCACACCATGCCGGTCAGTCGATGCAGGTGGAGGAAATTGCCCAGCTTGAGGGATTATCAAAGGCGTATGTAGCGAAGATAATGTCCCCGCTTCGCCGAGCTGGGTTAGTGGCGAGTATTCGTGGTGTGCGAGGAGGGTATATCTTGACTCGCCCGCCCGAAGCGATCACGTTGACTGAGGTCCTGTTTGCCCTTGAAGCCACTGAAGTTGATGATGGGTTTTGTCAGACACACCGTGGAAAGTGTTCATGTTGTGTTCATATGTCAGACTGCGGGATTCGTGCGATGTGGCTTCTCGTCACTGAGCAGGCATATCAGGCGTTATCGCACATTACGCTGGCTCAGTTGCTTGGAAATGAAGCGGTCGTTGCCGAGCGAATTCAACAGCATTTTTTTTCTAGCCGCGCATCGCCTTTATCGCTTACTCCCGCGTAGGAACGCATGGCGTATAGTTTTGAACTTAGGGTGTTTACAACATGTATGTTAACAAGAAAGGGACCAACCAATGGGAAAAGTAATCTCAATTGAGCCAACGCCGAACCCGCACGCAAAGAAGTTTATGCTCGATAGTCCCGTCTGGACGGGCAGTGCCCGGTCGTTTGAAAAAACACATGGGGAGACTGCAGATCCTCTGGCACGCGCGCTATTCGAAATCGACAGTATCACATCGATATTTTACGTTCAGGAGTTTGTGACCGTGAACAAGCAAGCTGAAGTCGCGTGGGACACGGTGGAGCGGACAATTATTTCGACGATCGAAGCCAATGTCGATGCCGTAGCCGCCGGCGCTGATGGGGAATTACAGATTGAGGATGTTGTCCCACCAGCCGGAAACCCCCTCCTTGATAAAATTAATGCGATTCTGGATGAGAAAGTTCGGCCCGCTTTAGCCGGAGATGGCGGCGGTCTAAATATTCTTGGACTTGAGGGCCTCACGTTGAAGATTCACTATCAGGGTGCATGTGGGAGTTGTCCAAGCTCAACCACTGGAACGATGACCGCAATCCAAAATCTACTAAAAAAGGAAGTTGATCCAGGCATTCAGGTCGTCTCCGCGTAACAGCGTCTTGAAAAAGGCCGCCAGCGGCGTGCTCGGTCCGTTGTCGTGCTCAGGTGTCTCCCGGTAAGCTCCGCGGGCCGAACGACCTTCGGCTTTTCCTTGGAGAGGCTCGGGACAGGGCGAACCTTTTTGAACACTCTGCTAGGTAATAGGTTAAACCCCAATGGAGGATTTTATGTCAGCTCCAACACATGTTGTCCGCGAGGAAGATGTCCTCAATGTTCTTCGCACGGTGCAGGATCCAGATCTTCACAAAGACATTGTGAGTCTCGGGTTCATTAAAAACCTGTCAATTCAAGGACAAAAAGTCAGTTTTGATGTCGAGCTTACGACGCCCGCTTGTCCTGTCAAAGAACAACTGAAACAGGAATGTTATGACAAGGTGATGGAGCTTGATGGGGTGTCTGAGGCAACGATTTCGATGACCGCCAATGTTCGGTCCCGATCTGTTCAGAGCTCAATCTCTATTCCAGGGGTCAAGAATGTTGTTGCGGTCGCAAGTGGAAAGGGCGGCGTAGGAAAGTCCACTGCAAGTACCAACATTGCGTTGGCCCTTAGAGCCACCGGTGCGAGCGTAGGGTTGCTTGACGCAGATATCTATGGTCCGAGCATTCCCACGATGTTGGGTATCGAGGGAGGACCTGAAAAGACTGCGGACAATAAACTTGTACCAAAAGAAAAGTTCGGTCTCCGTGTGATGTCGATGGGGTTTCTTGTCTCTGACGACGCTCCTGTTGTGTGGCGCGGACCCATGGTTCATGGAATCCTGCAGCAATTTCTTGGACAGGTGTTGTGGGGTGACCTCGACTATCTGATCGTCGATATGCCTCCCGGGACAGGAGACGCCCAACTTACCCTCACGCAGTCAGCGCCGTTAGCCGGCGCGGTCATCATCACCACACCTCAAGATGTGAGTCTTATTGACGCCCGCCGTGGTTTGCGGATGTTTGAGAAGGTGAACGTGCCTGTTCTTGGACTCATTGAGAATATGAGTTTTTTCGTGTGTCACAAGTGTGATGAGCGCCACGACATTTTCCGCCACGGTGGAGGCAAGAGGGTCAGCGAGGAACTAGGAATACCGTTTCTTGGAGAGATCCCGATTGAACCCAATATTGTCCTTGGCGGGGATGAGGGTGTGCCTATCGTTGAGAAAGATCCCGGATCTGTGGCCGCAAGGGCATATAAATCAGTTGCTGAACATATCGCGGCAGGTCTGAGCATGGCAGCCATGGAACTTATTGACCCTGCGGATCTGAAACTGCAATGGAAAGCGGCCTCGCAATCATAATGGATAATGTCGTATGACCAACACTCTTCGGCCGATGGGCATTCAACAAATCACCGATACGGTACTTGGCATCACCTGGAGTGACGGCCACGAAAGTCGCTATCCCGTCAAAGCGTTGCGAGAAGCATGTGAATGCGCGGCGTGTATTGATGAGTGGTCTGGAGAGAAGCGTATTGAGCCTGGCGCAATTCCTGAGGATATCCATCCCATCGAGATCAATCCCGTTGGTCTCTACGGCATACGCATTGATTGGAGTGACGGACATAACAGCGGTATCTATACGTTTCCCCACATCAGGTCATTGTGCGCGTGTATCAGCTGTTCCCCTCCTCCATAAGCCATTTTGCTTATGTCGACGGAAGCCAAGTGGAGGGCAAACCAGAAAAAAGTCGCCTTCATGAAAAGATTCCCTGGTCTCTTATCCACGTGGGACCAGTCTGGCGGAAAAACTGTCGAGCGAGTCGTGCCGCTACCCTCAAGACCAGGACGCTCTGCACTCATATTTTCAGATTATAGCTTCGTGATCGTTTCTGCCGTAGACCCTGAGCCGTTCGACATTGCCGCAGGATTGGGTGCGATGCGTCCGTCTCTCGAGTCTGTCTATCCTGAAGCCTATGCGGAATATGACCGCCTTGTATCTGCCGACAAAGAGGCGCTTCGAGTCGCCCGCCTCGATAAGATTATGGGGGCAATTCAGAATAATATGAAGGATATTCCTGATCTCAAGGATAGGGTGCGTCTATTGGTCAAGGAGTGGGATGAAACGTGAGCCGTGTGTCTGGAGCAAGTCAGGACTTTCGGCTTTGATGATGGTCCAGGATTTATTGGGAATGTCTCCAGAAGCGCTTGACATGAGGTGGTGGCTCCCTATAATGCACGTTCGCCTGACTTCGGACTGGCTGCGGATTGATCGCGCCTCCAACTTCCGGGCAGGACTACCCTCGGGTACGCTTTCTATACAGCGAGTGTGATTGGAGAGAGCCTAGGCTAATTATGCCAACTAAAGCGTACGTATTACTCAAGGTCAAAACGGGAAAGACAAAGGATGTTGTCAAGGCGTTGAAAGCCGTGGCGAGTGTTAAGCAAGTTCATCAATGCTTTGGCCAACCCGACGTATTCTGTTTCGTCGACGTTGAAGATGAAAAAGGGCTTTCTGATCTTGTGATACGAACGATCCACACCATTGATGGGGTTGATGAAACAGATACCCATATCGTGGCAGAAACCGAATAAGGTCAGGGCTCAATTAGATGTCGAGTGTCGTAAAGAAACGAAGAAAAAAAATGCGAAAGCATAAAGATAGAAAATTACGAAAGCGTATGAAGTTCCAGAGAAGGAAGTAATTTCACGGTTACTTCCTTCTCAAAGTATTCTCCGGCCAATCAGATCGTTCGTTCTTCTCTCACCAAAATCTAGCTTTCCTTTTCTTTTATCTAGAGACTCGTTTCGTGCCTGCTTTTTATAGGGGACGAATCCCATACCGCGGAAGATTCAACTCAAATGACTAGATAAGGGTCAGGTACTGACCGGCTTGACGAGGTGCGACTCGACGGCGCTACTCGCCTATAAATGGTGGTGGTGGGAGGTGGCTCTTGATGTTGGTAGAACCGAGGCCGTGCTTCCTGATAATCGCGAACACGTCGGCACTTCCATCACCGTCCACGTCTGTTCCGATGAGATCTCTGACCTTATCATTGTTGTAGTCGAAATAATGGGTTTCGTACGTCCCATCACCATCGCTATCATACGCCCGCTTTTCATGCCGGCCATTCTTGTCGACATCACGGGCAATGTAATCGGGAATGCCGTTTTGATCGTCATCGACGATCCATGCATCCACATATTTATTCTGATTTGAATCAATGCCGATGCGATCGATGATTCCATCATCGTTCGTGTCAAACAGTTTCAGAATCCCGTTCTTCCTCCAAGCGGTTAACGTCGTGCTGGCCCACGATTCGAGACTTTCGATCTTTTCAGGTTCAGATTCTGGGACGGTTTCAAGAAATGACATGATCGCATCTGCCGGGATAGCGTAGACCCGAGATTTCGTGCGGTCATCAAATGCCTTGATCCCAATGACGGCTCCGAATCGATTGAGGATTGGCCCGCCAGAAATTCCAAGGGGTGACTCAGCGTGAAGCGCAATGGGCTTGGGATGTATGGGAGGATGTCCGACGTGTTTGGAATATTCCTCAGACCAGGCAATACTGGTGTCCAGTTCCGTCACCTTTGTGTCGTGATAGACCCAGCCCAGTGGTGTTGGAAGTCCGATACTGAACACTGGGTCATTCACCTGAACTTTTGACACGTCTCCAAACATGACAGGCCGTATTCCGCCTGGGGGATGCTGGAGTTGCAGTGCCGCAAGCGTCTTATCGGGATCTGATTTCACAACCTGGGCAGAGATAATCAAGTTTTTCCCCAGATCCCCAACGTCCTTTGGTCGAAACACTGCTGCAATCGATTTAGCATTTTTAACGACATCCCAATCCGTCAGTATGAGACCTCTGTTATTGATGATGAGCCCCGCCCCGGTTCCGGAGTCGGTGATAATGTAGACGATGGAGTCAGCCGCTGTTGCGAATGCCTTTGCGCCTGGACTTCTTGCGTAGGGGTCATTGATGAGATCACGCCAAAATACCTTGACCGCTCGTTCTCCCCGGCCGATGAAGTCAGACCCTGGGTCGTTAGGGGAAACGAAGCTTTTGACCGTGGCTGAGGCCATGTTCCAAAGAGTGGGAACTGGTGACTCAGGCGTGAACGACGATGATTGCTCAGCGTGCCCAGTCGTGGGCAGCGCCGACGCGAGCAAGATACATAGACTGAACAGGATCGGTAAGAATCGTGGCAAGAAATTCAACTCTATATATTAGTTGTTCTGACGAACTAAGGCTGATTCCCGACAATACCAATCCGTTTCGTGCACTGTCAACGAACGACGCGATGGCTGGTGTCGCGGGAATCCGCTTGAAGGGGATAAGGGGTGAGCGAATGCTAGCAGAGTAAACGTTGCCGCGCGTGGATGTAACGGGTGTCTTGCATGTGATCCAGGGTTTCGCGCACGTGGTCGAGACCCACGACGCAAAGCTCAAAGTTGTCGGAGAGTTTTTGCCAGACCGTTGCCTGCTCCTTGGGAGCGCGATCGTTGCACTCCGCCGCGATCGAATACGATCGTTTGCCGGTTTTGATGTAATCGACGAGAAAGTCTCCGTGATGAATCATCCCCGATGTTTTGATGCGTTGAAGATATTGGGGGAAGAGGCCACTCATGAACAAGGTGAAGTCTCCGATGTGTTGGTGCACTTCCTGCTCTCGTTCAAAGGACGAGGCCTCCAACAGGACATCGGACTCATACAACATTTCGGTGACGGTTCCGAGCTGATCACCATGCCGATTGCGAATGGTGTATACCTGGTCAGTCTCCATGAACTTTAGGAGCATCTCGCGAATATATGAGGTGATTTCGAGATCCTCCAGCCGAAGATGGTGTAAAAAACTATGCTCGGTAAGGACACCAAAGAGATGTCGAAGTGGATGGTGGTCTCGAATGAACCTTGTCGCCATGTTCACCTCCTCACTCGATCCAAAATGCCTATTGTGATAATGCGGTCATCCGCCCTGCCATGTCAATGATTATATCGGTGCAGTGTGACGTGCCCTTGAGGTTTTGCAACAGAATGTCGCGCATTGCCGAGGTCGTGAGTCCGGGTTTTTTGCAGCGCGTTGGAGAATCAAACCTAGAGTTAGTAAAGTGTAGGACCTCGCTTGGAGGCGACGTGGATGCCCACGAGGCAAATGGCCAGGGTACCCGTTGCGTCGTTCGGGTGTGGTGGTTTAGGTCGGGAAGAAGTAAGGGATTGCGATCATCGCAAAGACCCACAGCAGGATATTCAGAGGAAGACCGATGCGTACGAAATCTCCGAATGTGTATCCACCTGGTCCCATGATCATCAAGTTTGTTTGATAACTGATTGGGGTTGCAAAGCA
>JAJDBL010000077.1 GCA_029261375.1 Nitrospirales bacterium | reverse complement strand
GGTTCTTGATCGGACGACAGGGTTTGCCAAGTTATATGTCGATGGTGTTCTCGTGGATCAGATAGCTATCACCGGCCTTGGGAACCTCGATACGAATATTCCGTTTGCCATTGGTGCCCTAGATCGAGGAGCATTTGGTTCTCCCGGTGAGTTCTTCGAAGGCTCTATCGACGAAGTCGAAGTTTTCAGCCGCGCCCTCACGGTTTCTGAAATTCAAGCCATCGTCAACGCGGGCAGTGAGGGTAAGTGTAAAGATTCCGCAGGGACCCTCGCGTTGTTTGAGTTTGATGGTAATGTCAACGACACGAGTGGGCAGAATCGCCATGCGAACCTGCTCGGGGGAAATTTTGTCACCGGGACACTCGGTCAGGGACTTCATGTGCTCTCGGTTGGAGGTGCTCCCACGGGAATAGATTGGAGCGCCTTCGCGAGCCTTCTCGTTCACCCTTACACCGTTGAAATGATTTTGACACCGAAGGATACCACTGCGTTCCGGAAGCTGTTCGGCTGGGATGACACTCAGGACGAAGGGTGGTATTACCATACCCAGGGGATTCGAACCTATCCTCATCCTGGCCTTGCTACCGGGCTCGTGTTGCCAAATACGCTCCACTATATTGCGTTGGTCTCGACGGCATCGAATATGGTTGACATCTACTTTCAGGGCGCGTTTTTGGGTAATGCGAACGCGACGTTTACCGCTCCGCCCTCCCAAGCGATCTTCTTTTGGGACGATTCTGATACTAGCCGCAACGAACAACTTGATGCTGTCGTGGAGGCCGTGAGAATCTCAAGCGTCACTCGAACGGCAGCGGATATTTCCGCCGTACAAGGTCGGGTGCTCGCCTCCCATCCTTCGCCATTCTAACCGGCTTCGGTTTCACGTAGAACAAAAGTCGGACGTCTCACTAGTCTTGTGCCGAAAATCTGGCTATATTTCGCTAATGCAGCAGGTATCGATATCTCGTCTTCGCAAATCGGCCAATGTGGGTTTCGTATGGGGCCTGTTCGTCGTCAGTCTGTGTGTGGGCCTGAGCGTGCCGGCGGGTGTGGGCGCAGCCGAGACGACGGTGAGCATCCAGACACGGGGTACCGAGTGCGGCAGGGGTAGGGGTCAAAACCCTGGCCTTATCGTCGTTGATTGGGTCGTTGGCGGTCGAAGTGCAACAGAGTGGGGTGTCTGGAGTGACCCGCACCGTGCATCCGGTGGTGACCGTTGGCCAAGTGCCAACCCTGACTATTACCGTCACCGCGGGCCAGACCTATACCGTGACCGTGAGGGCCTACCATAACGCGGATGGGACGGTGAAGTCTTCGCAGAAGATTTCCGAGACCCAGGGCTGGTTTACGACGATTCTCGATGATAACGATCGTTTTGGCGGATCGGTTGCTCTGCGCGGGGATCTGAATGGGGACGGGGTGCACGACCTGGCCGTTGGTGCCCGCCTTGACGATGATGGTGGCAGCGACCGCGGCGCGGTGTATGAGTTGTTTCTCAATACGAATGGGACGGTGAAGGCGCATCAGAAGATTTCCGAGGGCAACGGCGGCTTTGTGGGCAGCTTCGATAATACTGATCGATTTGGTCGTGTAGTGGCTCCGCTGTGGGACCTCGACGGCGACGGGGTCGAAGATCTGGCCGTGGGTGCCAACGGTGACGATGATGGTGGTACCGATCGAGGTGCCCTGTACAATCTCTTCTTGCAGCAAATTTTGATCTGTCGTTTCCTTCCTGAATAACCCTCTTTCTCACATCGCTAGCTTTTCGCATTCTCGCTCCCCTGGGCGAGCTCGTGAGCTACGCAATGTGAGCGATGTTGTGTAGAACCCGGCGACGTGACGGCCATCACTGGCATATCACGTAGCCATTAGATACCCTTGACGAATGCAGCGTCTTCGTCGCTCTCGACCCCGCACATTCATTCCAGCGCATGCTATGCGATTGGGACTGGTCCTCAGCCTGTGTCTGGGACTGAGCGTCCCGGCGGGAGTGTTTGCTGCAGAAACCACGGCGACTGTGCAAGCCCGCGTTTCAGCTGCTCCGACCGCAGTCGGGAAGAAAACTCTCCCATTGAGTTCCTTTATCAACTCCGTCGCACTCGAAGTCACCGGAGTAGGGTTAGCCAGTCCGATTCGGACGGTTCAAGTGATCAATAATCCGACCGATGTGATTACGTTAACGGAGACTATAGATCCGGACGTGGAACGGACATTTACCCTGCGGGCCTATCATACGGAGGACGCAACGGGGACGGTGTTTTACAGCGGGTCGGTCACAACGACCCTGGTTGCAGGCGAATCGACGATATTGCGTATTCTGCTAGCCCCTCCCGACCCATCTCCTGGGAACCCGACAGTGACCGCAGTATTCCCGAGCGATGGAGCGAGTAATGTGGTGAGCCTTCCGGAAATCAGCGCGAGCTTCTCCGAGTCCATGCGCGCTTCAACGATGACCCCTTCGACGTTTACCGTGACATTCGGCAGCGAAGGAGGAGACGTGCCGGTTTCCGGCGCCGTGTTTTTTAATCACATGACTGGGAAGGTGTTCTTTACCCCATTTTCTCCGTTGTCAGCTGGTACAAACTACACCGCCACGCTCACAACAGGGATCACTGATACCGCAGGAAATGCCTTATCAACCACGAGTTCCTGGCAGTGGACCGTGGAAAACACGGCACCGGTTGCCAATGCCGGTCCGGATCAGACCATTGCAGCATCGGGAACCCTCGTAACCCTCAATGCAAGTGCTTCCTCCGATGTGGACGGAGATCTGTTGACATTCTTGTGGAGCCTTACGGGGAAGCCGGCACTCAGTAGTCTGTCGACAGGAAGTCTATCGAGTGCGACGGTGCTGATGCCAACCTTCACGCCGGATGCGGATGGAGATTACATCCTCCAACTCATTGTCAATGATGGAACAGTCAATAGTGCGCCAGACACGGTGACGATTACCACCACCAACTCGACCCCGGTGGCGAATGCTGGCCCGGATCAGACCATTGCGGCAACGGGCCTCCTTGTCACGCTCAATGGCAGTGACTCAAGTGATGTGGACGGAGATTCGTTGACCTTTGCCTGGAGCTTGACGGCGACGCCGGCGTTGAGCAGCTTGACCACGGGGGACCTGTCGAGTGCAAGTGCCGTGATGCCGACGTTCACACCGGATACGGATGGTGACTATATTCTTCAACTCATTGTGAGTGATGAAACCGTGAGCAGTGTCGCTGACACCGTGACCATCACGACGAACAACTCGGTTCCAGTCGCGAATGCCGGCCCGGACCAGGCGGTGTTTGTCACCGATACTGTCACGTTGAATGGGAGTGGATCGAGTGATGTTGATGGTGATCCATTGACCTTTGCCTGGGCCTTAACGAGTATCCCAGCCGGTAGCAGCGCGACGTTATCAATCCCGACGGTGGTCATGCCGACCTTTGTGATTGACCTTCCTGGCAGCTATGTGGCGCAGCTCGTGGTAAGTGATGGGACGGTCAATAGCGTTCCGGATACCGTGACGATTACGACAAGCAACTCGGCGCCGATCGCCAATGCCGGTCCGGATCAGTCCATTGCGGCAACCGGAACCGGGGTGGTTCTGAATGGTGGTGGGTCCAGCGATGTCGACGGGGACCTGCTGACGTTTGCGTGGAGCCTCACGGCGACGCCGGCGTTGAGTAGTCTCACCACTGGGGACCTGTCGAGTACAAGTGCGGTGATGCCGACGTTTACGACAGATACCGATGGCGACTATGTGTTGCAGCTCATTGTGAACGATGGCACGGTGAATAGTGCGCCGGACACCGTGACCATCACGACAAACAACTCGGCGCCGGTCGCCAATGCCGGCCCGGATCAAACCATTGCGGCAACTGGAACCGAGGT
>JAJDBL010000076.1 GCA_029261375.1 Nitrospirales bacterium | reverse complement strand
AGCGTGAACGTCCCTGATTCTTGAGGCGTGAATTCCACGATAGTCTTGCCACCTGGAAGAATAACGATTTTTCCCAGGCCAAATGCGGATGGTGTCACTGAATGCTCGACATCGGGCGTGGTAAAGATCAATCGAACGTTTTTGCCACGCGTGACCTCGATGACTTCTGGATCAAACGCCCTCACCGTCACGTCAATATGAAACTCAACGTGTTCGGTTTGTGCCTCAGCGTTTTGGGTGAAGACGCCGCTTGTCACAAGCAGCGTAAGCATCAACAACCAGGATGCTGGTCGATGAAGTTCGCGTGTCATGATTGTTCCTCGCGTTGATGACTTCGACAGAAAAGATTTAGTGACGCCGGCTTTTCTGTGGTGCTGTGCATGTGATGAAGTAGGATTCCTTCGCGCAGGCCATATTCGCTGACACGAAGGCTGGAGAATCCCAGCTCTTCCATGGTCACCTGTAGGATAAGGATTCCGGCCAGAATCACGTCTGCACGCCCGGCCTCCAGCCCTACCATCGTTCGACGTTTGGCAATGGTGTTTGAGCGGACAGTTTTTCCTATCTGTTCAATTGTCGAGAGCTGTAAGTGAGATTGATGTACCTTTTGGGGATCGTAGGTGTCCAGTGCTTGATCTAGTGCCGCCAGGGTCGTAATCGTTCCTGCGGTTCCGATCAAGGTCGTAGGGACCAGGTTGTCCAGCGTTTCTTTCATGTCTTGCACTCGTGTGCGGATGTATTGTTCGGCCTCGCTCACTTCGGTGTCGAGAACGGGATCAGATTTCAGCAGCTGCTCGGTTAGCCGTACGACTCCGAGGTTTGTCGAGTGACATTGCGCCGGCCGTTCCGGCGTGGCGAGTATATATTCGGTGCTTCCTCCTCCGATGTCGATCACCAGAATATTTTTGTCTGGCGGGGTGAGTCCGGTCGTGATGCCGACTAACGTGCGCCGTGCTTCTTCCTCACCGGACAAGACTTCAACGTTAAATCCGACGTCCGCTTGAACACGTTGGATAAAGGCCTCCCGGTTGTCCGCATCGCGTACAGCACTCGTTGCGACCATGATCGGTTGATCGATGTCGTGCTTTTCGAGGATGTGGCGCCACTGCTGAAGTGTGTTGATCGTACGTTCGATGGCCGACTCTTGTAATTGTCCCGTGTGCTGCAATCCTTCGCCGAGTCGTGTGATGACCTGATCGGAGTAGACTGCGAGCATGTGGGTATCGCTTTCGACCCTTACGATGAGAAGTCGTAGCGTATTGGTGCCGAGGTCAATTCCGGCGAGGTGTTGTGAAGGGGAATGAGGGTTAGAAGATGGTCGCGACGAGGTCATGCATTCCACGTTGCGTTTCAGCGTCATCGCTCATCGGGTGAACAATGGCGGCGGCACATGCCTGCTGCGGTGACACACCCTGATGAATCAGGGTTGCCGCATAGACGAGGAGGCGAGTACTGACCCCTTCGTCGAGGCCGTGATGCTTCAGATTTCGTATTTTCTCGCCAAGTTTTCCGATTTGCGCTGCAATCGCTGGATCGATTCCGGATTCGTGAGCGATGATCTGGCATTCAAGATCCCGGGGAGGGTAGTCGAACTCGATCGCAAGAAAGCGCTGTCGGGTGCTTTGCTTGAGGTCCTTAATCGCGCTCTGATAGCCAGGGTTGTACGACATCACGAGCATGAAGTCGTCTGTTGCCTTGAGGACTTCACCGCGCTTTTCGACGGGGAGGATACGTCGATCATCCGTCAATGGATGAATCAGCACTGTCGTATCTTTTCTCGCTTCCACGATTTCATCGAGATAGCAGATTGCGCCATGCTTCACGGCTAAGCTGAGTGGGCCATCCATCCACACGGTCTCATCATTCTTTAAGAGGTATCGTCCTACAAGATCAGACGCTGTGAGGTCCTCGTGACATGCGACCGTGATCAATGGTCGTCCAAGCCGATAGGCCATTGACTGGACAAATCTAGATTTCCCGCATCCCGTAGGTCCTTTCAGGAGCACGGGCATCTTCAGTTTCGCGGCCGAGTGGAAGATGTCAATCTCTCCGGAAACCTCGGAATAGTAGGGTTCGCGATTGAGTAGATACGCGGCAATTGCTGAGTGAGTTTCTGTTGCGGAAGTCGTCATTGAGGGCTATCCGTATCGTAGAAGATTGACAAGGTTTGAGGTCCTCGCGTGATGTGGTGTGTCACTGTGTCGTGTTGGCGTGGCGACGTGAGGCCTGAACGAACGCACGAAAAATACGTTGGTCTGGTGCCGATCGTTCGTATCGATGTTCCGGGTGCCACTGCACTCCAATATAGAACGGATGTCGGGAGGATTCGATGGCCTCAATAATCCCGTCAGGGGCGATCGCGCTCACGCTCAGGTCCGGCGCCACGACTTTCAATGCTTGATGGTGGCAACTGTTAACGCGGAGTCGTGGGTTGCCGACGATGCGCCCAAGTCGGCTCTTTGGCATGATCGATACTGAGTGTGATGCTCGGCCGACGGGGCAATCCGGTTTATGTTCCTTCGCTGAGGGATGTTGCGTG
>JAJDBL010000075.1 GCA_029261375.1 Nitrospirales bacterium | reverse complement strand
CGAACATCTGCGCTTCCTCATCCCTTTGTCAAAACGAGAACCTTCGCGGAGCCTGCCCTGAGCGGAGTCGAAGGGATCAGGATGACAGACGTCTTGTCATCCCGAATGCACATGAGGGATCTTGGCGTGTGAGTTCTGGCGCAAGGAACAAACGACAAAGACCCGTTCATCGCGGTGTCATCCATCTCGTATTGACGATCTCAGCCTTGACGCCAAGATTTCTCCCGCTGGTCGAAACGACATGAAGTGTTTTTCATTGTTCTGACCGCTTCATTCTCCTCAATCCTCCGCGCCTTTGATGATACTGACTATCCGATCCCCTGAACCGTTCTCACGCCGCGCCGCCCCACAATCGAACGATGTGGAACTTCCCGGAATCATCACCGTTTGGTGCAGTGTCCCTCTTCGTTGAGACCGTGAGATTGAGCACACGTGCCGGTGAATAAGTTTCACGTCTCACAACGGGTGTTGGCGTTTAGAATGTGTGTGTCCACGACGTCGTGTGTCACGGTCGTGTGTCACGGTCATCTCTCATCGTCGTTAATTATTTTGATGGATTGGCATCGTTGCTCGTGAAGGTAGACCTTCCCCCTCCCCACGTTAAGCAAATGCGATGCCAGAGATGTGATCTAGATTGCGTGTACTCATAAGTTATTAATCTGTAAGACGAATTGTCCTATGTGTCGCGAGTGTCTTCGGGATCATGGTCACACGAAAGTGTCCAGTTTTCTTTACACTTTTCAGTCGTCAGCCGTGGAAATCACTGATTCATAAACATAATCAATCAGTTACGCGTGTTCACGAAAGTGTCCAGGTTTCTTTACACCCTACAGTTATAGGGTGTTTATCGGTCTTTTTGCTCGTTTCTATGCTATTCGTGTGTGCGTGAAGCTGTGGACATCAATGATTTCCGTACAAAAATATCGTACTGGTGGGAGTGACCTTCCCCCAGTGACGCTACCACTCGTTATGTTAGTCCAACACTCTTGTCTATGGACTCCGCCTATCCTCAGTTCGGAATTGTCAGGAACACGAACCGGGAGTTACTTGAATCATGGGATGCTGCTGATCCGGTTCACCAGTGGGAGCGGAAACGTGCTAGGCGGATTCAGGAGGATCAGGACAACGAGAATCCCTTTGTGAGGTAGCTGTGCACGGCCAGGATCTTAGTCCCGGTTTTGGTCCCGGTTACCAATCCGCCTCACTCCTACTCAATCCCACCGCGAAGACTTAACAATACCTAATATTTTGGATTATTTTGTTAGGAAATCACACTCAGTCATTCGGAGTCATTGTCGCCCTTAAGCGGACTTCGAATCCGTGTGTCGAGGGTTCGAATCCCTCCAGGCGCTCCATTTTTTCTTATTCCGCCCCGCCATGTTGCGTGAGTAGCGCGGCAATTTCCTTATGGCCTTTTCCCCTCGCTAAGTACAACGGGCTAGAGCCTGCGACGTTTCTCGCGTTGATGTCGGCACCTTGTGCGATCAGATACTCGACGATCTCCCTATGACCGAAAAAGACGGCTTGATGCAGCGGCGTGAAGCCGTACGTTTCATCGCGCTGATTGACATCGTGTCCGCCGATGATTAACTGCTTGACTTCGACGAGGAGTCCGGATTGTGCGGCCATGTGTAGCGGAGGGAGTTCTTCGTTTTGGGTGCAGGAAATGGAGAAGAGGCTCAAGCCTATAAGCAGTAGAAGAATGCGCAGGTAGTTGACGAAAGGATCATTGCACCAACAAGTTTTTGAATTTTTGAGCATATCTGAGGATCCCCCCCACCCCACCCCTCCCCCGCCAGGGGGGAGAGTTTTTAGTTGCCGCTGATTCCCTTTTGCGCGATTTAGAACTCGGCTCACATACTCTGGATTCCGGGTCGAGCCCGGAATGACGATATAAACAAAAACCGTTCTGGATATTTCGTTAGAAGACGCCGGTGGAACCAAAGCCTCCCTCATCACGTTCGGTATCTGAGAGCGAATCTACGACTTCTATTTCAGCGTCGGCAAGCTGTACGACGAACAGCTGCGCGATGCGTGCGCCTTGCTCAACCTCAAAGATCTCTGCGCCTAGATTCTTGAGTTCGACCATGACTTCGCCTCGGTAGTCGGGATCAATCCAGCCTGCTCCTACTTCGATATTCTGTTTTACTGATAATCCTGATCGTGATCCTATTCGTCCTACGCATCCTTTGGGAATGGCGATGGCTATTCCCGTGGAAATGAGGGCTCGTCCTATGTGCACTTTTCCTGCATCCGCTTTGCTTCCTGGAACTTGCGTGTTTTCTTTAGCGAAGAGGTCGAAGCCGGCGGCTTCGCTGGTTGATCTCACTGGTATTTTTGCTTCAGGATGCAGTTTTTGTATTTTCATGTTGGAGAAGATCCTTCGCGTTGCTCAGGATGACAACACATGCCTGTACTACTTCCTCATTGAGGGCGTGTCAGCGTGGTGCAGGATGGTTCCTTGTGACCCAACAGCCCAGCCGTGTGATGGGCTGACGAACGTAAGGTTCCACAGATGGTACGCTGTACCACCTGCCTGCTTGGTCCAATTCATTCCTCCGTCGTCTGTCTTCAGTATGATGCCACCTTCTCCAACTGCCCAGCCTTCGTGACGATTGAGAAAGGTGATGGCCGTCAGTTCGGTGGTGACGGAACTGTTTTGAAATGTCCAGTAGGTCCCGGCGTCTGAGGTCGACGCAATCATCCCTCGCTCCCCGCTCGCCCACCCGTGCGCATGGTCGATGAACGCCAAGCCGTTCACCCGCGGAAGCGCCCCCTGTGTCGGATCCCACACCATGGCCATGTGCTCCCATCGCCGTCCTCCGTCGACTGTCCGAAGAATCTGGCCTCCAATGCTTGCGACCCATCCTTGGAGCGGATTGATGAACGTGACGGCAACCAGCCAGTGCACATCCGGCACAGCATGCGTCGTCCATGTTCGTCCACCATCATCTGACCTCAGAACATGATTAAATGTACCCACGGCCCAACCGTTCTTGGGATCGACGAAATCGACGTCCAGTACTGCCCCTTCACCATTCTTCGACTGTGATATCCAGCTTTATCCGCCATCAGCGGTTGCCAAGATGCTGAGGTCGTCCCCAACCACCCATCCGCGTTCCGCATCAACAAAGTCAACTGCCATGAAATTCACACCCGTGTCCCGTACGTGCGTGACCCAGTGCTCACCTCCATCCTTGGTCGACACAATGGTTCCCGCCTCGCCAACAGCCCACCCTCTCTTCTCGTCTACAAAGACAAGGCCCGTAAGATTCGAAGTTGTTCCACTCTCTTGGAGTGTCCATGTTGCGTCAGATGTCGATTCCGAAAACGCGGCAACTAGCGATACCCCGTTCAATAGAATGGCGACCAGAACGACAAGACCGCACACGGCCAACACAGCACAGCGAGACAGGAGCATCCGAGACCTTATGGTAGGGAGTCGCGGCTATGCGGCGACGTCAAGTCCTGTTCTGGACCGAGCGGGACCAGTTGCGTCGGATTGATATCGTCGTGCGTGATGTAATAGTGTCGTTTGATATGGTCAAAGTTCACCGTGTCCGCTATCCCCTCATGCTGATAGAGATCTCTGAGGTAACCGAACAGATTGGGATAGTCGACAATTCGCCGAAGATTGCACTTGAAGTGCCCATGATAGACCGCGTCAAATCGGATGAGTGTCACGAAGAGACGCCAATCGGATTCCAGGATACGTGACCCAAGCAGATAGCGTTGGGTAGACAGGACCCGCTCAAGCATGTCGAGGGTATCGAACAATCGACGCACGGCGGCCTCGTAGACCGCCTGTGATGTCGCAAAGCCTGCACGATACACCCCATCATTGATCCCCTCGTAGAGCACATTGTTGAGATCATCAATCTCGTTACGCAATTCTTTGGGGTACAAATCTAGCGTGCGGCCTCCGACTCCATCGAACTCACGATTGAACATGCGCATGATGTCGTCATCTGAATTGCTCACGATTCTCGTGTTCAACTTATCCCAAAGAACGGGAACGGTGACACGGCTCGCATACGTCGAGTCTGTCGCACGATAGGCTTCGCTGAGCAACTGAAACCCGTTGAGTGGATCCGTGGAATACCCGTCACCATCGCGAAATGCCCATCCATCGTCGTCGCGAATCGGATCGACCACCGACATACTCACAATATCTTCCAACCCCTTAAGCTTGCGTACAATAATCGTGCGATGAGCCCAAGGGCAGGCCAATGAGACATACAAATGATAGCGGCCATTTTCGGCTAGATATCCGGACGTCCCATCAGCAGTCACCCACTCCAGAAATGAGTCCTCTTGTCGTGTGAATTCCCCCTCGGGAGATTGTTCATCAGGAAACTGTGCCGCTATCGCCATAGATACTCCGACCACATCTGAGTTTTACTGACGGTATACCAAACCCGGGTCCCTCGCAACCATGAGATCAACCATGAAAGTTCGCTACATTTTGGGGATATATCGCGGCAATTGCTCGAAACCGCAACACCAAGCCCACAAATTCACGGCGCGGTACGTTATTTTCACCCTCTTTGGACATCTTAGAAAACTAGCACTCATATCAACGTGTGTGGCTTCCTTTTTGCTTTCAAACAAGCATTCTCTCTTTGGCTGTTGTAGAAACGTGTTCAGCTTGTGGCCAAGGAGGTAGCGATCCTGAACAGGACACTTGATCTCACTCGAGAAACACTCTCTAATATGCGTCATTCCCACTCAGACTGCACGACAGCCGGATTCCTGCGTATGATCGAAAGCGCCTGAGGATTCCACGAATGATCATGAAAGCCCTCTGCCTCACCTTTGTCAGTATTCTCGGCAGCACAATCCTGATGGCGAATACGAGCCTTGCGACC
>JAJDBL010000074.1 GCA_029261375.1 Nitrospirales bacterium | reverse complement strand
ATTGGTTGTTATCGTCGGTCAATAGGGTATCGATCGACACCGTGTAACGTGGGGCGAACTTACTCCTCCATTGCATCTTCATACACGCGTGCTTGGCAATTTGAAATAACCAGACCGAGAATTTGGCGGCTCCTCGAAACGTATCGAGTCCGCGAAATGCTGAGATGAGGGTTTCTTGAAGCAGATCCTTCGCATCGTCATCATTGCGGCACATGCGACGACCCAACCCGTAGATACGACTTTCGTATCGGGAAACTAACTCATCAAAGACGTCAATGTTCCCCTCTTGAAACTGCCTGACAATACATTGATCGGTCAGATCCCTGGTATATCTGACTCCAGAAGGACCAACGCTCGCAGCGAAAGGGCTGTCGTGTCTGGCCACCCTAGCTTCAGTGAACATCCTGAGCCTTGTTACGTACTGCACGAATTAACAACGTCAGAAGGTTAATGGTCTTATCACAAGCGATGCACATCAACCCAATAGAACTTAACGGCCTCTCGTACGGGGTATCGTTCGGTATTCGAACCATCATCATCAAATGATCGCACTGATCACAGCGCCATGGGCTAACCTGTTTCGCGTTGATGGGCATCGGTTTCATGTCGACTCCTCTTTCGTTGGTGTGAACATCCCAAATCAACTCTTACATATGTATTCAGCAAAGCACATGCCAACTCGGATATCTGAGGAGAACCGTTATCTGTACTCCTTCAAGTTGACCAAACTCATTGTCCAATCAATTCGTTTGGCTTGGGGTCTGGCTCAATTGAGGTGTGTGAGCAGATCAGGACGGTATCAAGAGTGCAACGTCTTGGGGTGGTAGTGACGCGCGATGTGAGGCAATCTGGAACCACAACGAGCGACTGGCTGTAGCGGAACGCCACACGCGATGCCTAGGTGGGCTTCGGCGTTTTCTTCTGTAACCATTTTGAGTGTTTCAGCTCATACTCAGTATGTTGGATCGTCTTGGGTCAATCGAGCATGACCTAACCAGGGTGTAGGGACATGGGTATGGATGGATCTTCTGGACTGAGAATCGTCATCGTCATCGTCGGTGGCGTGGCTGGTGGCGCGAGCGCGGCGGCAAAAGCGCGCCGAACGAACGAAAATGCAGACATTGCGATTTATGAAAAAGGCGCATATGTGTCCTTTGCCAACTGTGGCCTGCCGTACTATGTGGGAGGCACCATCGAAGATCGCAACGAGCTTCTGCTTCAAACCCCCGAACGTTTTTGGAAGCGTTTCCGCGTTCGTGTCCATGTGCTCCATGAGGTGTTGAGCATTGATCGTAAGGCGCAGTCTGTCACCGTCAAAAACCTCAAGACCGGCGTGCAATTCGCTCAGTCATATGACCGACTCGTTCTGGCTCCGGGGGCAGGCGCCATCGTGCCGTTATTATCCGGAGCGGATCACAAAAATGTGTTTACCGTAAAAACAGTTCCTGATTCCGACGCCATCAAACGGTATCTGAGTGACTGTAAGCCGAAAGATGCACTGATCGTGGGTGGGGGTTTTATTGGGCTGGAGACGGCCGAAGCCCTAAAAAAACGGGGTTTGAGCCTCACCATCATCGAGTCTGCGAGTCACCTACTGCCTAACTTTGATCCTGAGGTGGCACATCTTATCTCCACGCATCTGGAGGAACAGGGTGTACGGTTGGTGTTGGACGACGGCATTGCCACATTCCATGGAGATAATCAAGGCACCGCGGTAAAAGCCGAGCTTCAAAGTGGGCGCCTCCTCTCGATGGATCTTGCCATTCTGTCTATCGGTGTACGTCCTGAGTTAACCCTGGCGAAAGATGCTGGCCTCGAAATTGGTAATGCGGGTGGCATCGTGGTCAATGATCAACAACAAACGTCTGATCCAAATATCTACGCGGCGGGTGATGCTGTCGAGACCATACATTTAGTTACAGGGAAGCGAACACGCATTCCTCTCGCTGGACCGGCGAACAAACAAGGAAGGGTTGCGGGGGCGAATGCCGCAGGAGGAGACATGCTGTTTCCTGGTGCGCTTGGGACGGCAATCGTGGAAACCATGGGCATCACCGCCGCTAAAACGGGCCTTTCCTTCGAGGAAGCAGTAGCTGAGGGGTTCAAGCCGTTTGTCTCCATTACCCACTCTCCCGATCATGCGGATTACTATCCTGGTGCTCAGCTACTTCATATTAAAATCGTAGCGGAGCAGGGGAGTGGACGGCTCTTGGGTGCTCAGATTGTTGGAGAGCACGGCGTGGATAAGCGGATTGACGTGCTCGCAACCGCATTAACCGCAAAAATGAGAGTTCAGGATCTTGAGAATCTCGATCTCGCGTACGCACCGCAGTTCGGATCGGCCAAGGATCCTGTCGTAATCGCAGGATACGTGGCCGCCAACACCGTACGAGGTGAAGTGAATACGATCACGTGTGAGAAGCTCAAGCAACTGCTTGCGAACGGCGAATCAATCCAATTGCTCGATGTTCGAACGAGCCGCGAGTACAACAACCAGCATTTCCCGTGTGCGTTGCTGATTCCCATTGATGAGTTCCGTGACCACCTCTGGCAACTCGATCCGTTACAAAAAACGGTGGTGTACTGTGCGGTGGGACTACGCGCGTATCTCGCCGCCCGCATTCTCCAACAACACGGCTTCAAGAATGTATCTAACCTCACCGGAGGTTTTTTGACCTGTCCGGACGAGTAGCGGCTCGCAAGCGTATTTCTTCTGCCATTTCATAAGAGGGTGGAGAGACCATCTCCGCGCCGTGGTAAAGGGAAAACCAGTCACACGTTGGGCAGAGCATGACGAGAGTCGCAGATAGAGCTGTCAGCTTCTATGACTGATCATACATGTCGGTCATGTATGTGATACCCATGCTCATGATCATTTTCCACGCGAGACCGACATCTCGAGTGTATCGAGGATCAGTGTCTTTGACCGTCTCTATCAACGAGTGTAACCACACGTCATAGAGATGAGGAGCGATGTCGTGATGTGATTGACTATGGAGGCGTGCAATCCCTCTCATATAATCTGATGCTTCTCTAACGGTAAAGAAACTCAGCATGTGCTGGAGAGACTGTTTCAGCATCCGGCGTTGCTTCTCGAGATCCGTATGTTCGAATTTTCGCTGGATCTCAGGCGATGACGCCAGGAATCGTTCGTAGAATTCTGCAAAAAATCTATCCCCGGTCTCGTCATCACGGAAGACCCTGGCATAGCTCTCGTTAAATAATACCTCGAAATTCACGATTCATTTCCTTCCTGCGTTCGTTTGATCGCGCATTGTGGGCAACTCTTGCTTGGATAGCAAGAGTGTCAATTCCAGGCGGCGGTATCATCAATCTTGTCACCAACGAATCGTTCTATCGTGTGAGGGCTGCCTAGTGTCAATGAAAAAAATGGGGGAGGAAAGGATG
>JAJDBL010000073.1 GCA_029261375.1 Nitrospirales bacterium | reverse complement strand
AGATACCCCAGTGATATCGAACGATCTATCACTCGTCACTCAGCGATGACACCGCCGCTTCGCATCACCTATCTCGCCGACTCGTTTATCCCGTCCCGGTACGCGAACAGTATCCACGTCTTCCAGATGTGCCATGCGTTCTCGACACTCGGAACTCATGTCACACTGCTGGCCAGGCCTGGCCTTGAGCAATCAGATCCGTTCGAGTTTTACGGCGTGCGACGGAGGTTCGAGCTGCGTCATTTTCCATGGAATCGTTTTCTCGATCGAACGACATTACCCTCCCTCTACGGGGCGCTACGAGCACGGAATACACGACCAGACCTTGTGTACTGCTGGAGTCAGTACGGTGCGTACTTCGCGGCGTGTCTCGGATTGCCGGTCATTGTAGAAGTGCATTCACCGTCTGCCGAGTGGTCGCACATCAGACGATGGATGTTCCAGCGTCTCCTTTCAAGCAAGAATCTGAACGGCATCGTCGTGATCACTGAACCCTTGCGCACATACTATGAAGCCACGTTTCAGCTCCCCACGGGGTTCGTGTATGTTTCACCTGATGGCGCAAATGCACCGACTGCGAAGATACTGCCACGGCCACTCGGATCCGAAGAACGCCTTCAAGTCGGATATGCCGGACATTTGTATGATGGGCGAGGCATCGAGATCATCGAAGGCTTGGCCAAACAATGTCAATGGGCTGATTTTCACCTGGCAGGCGGGAATGAAGACCGGATCGCGTATTGGCGTGGCCGAGTCGCGAGCATAGAAAACTTCTACGTTCACGGGTTCATGCCTCCTGCCAACATCAATGGGTTCTGCCAAGGGCTCGACGTGCTCCTCGCGCCATTTCAGAAAAAAGTCTCCGTGCCAGGACATACCAATACGGTGGAGTGGATGTCTCCAATGAAGATTTTCGAGTATATGGCCGCAGGAAGAGCGATAATCTGCTCAGATCTTCCAGTCATTCACGAAGTGCTGGAACACGAACGCAACGCGTTGCTCTGTGATCCATCGACGTTCCATGAGTGGATGAGCGCCCTGCATCGGTTACAGACTGACCCTGCCCTACGAATGAGACTCGGGACCAACGCGTTCCACGATGTCAACACGAAGTACACATGGACCATTCGCGCAGACAGCATATTGCGGCACTTCGGGTTTCTCTGATGTAGACGCTTCTTTCTGTCGAACTGGCTGCATTCGAGTGAGCCAGATCAACCTGTCCTACCGAGTCTCGAATGTTTCGAATAACGAGGAGAGCGATAAATTGGCGTCGACCAAACATTCGTTTTTACCCCGCACAATCCCCTCTTCTCTTTTGAGCCGGAAGCAACGGATGCCTAACACACGGTAACGACACGGTGTCCAGTCTCCGGCCGTGATATAGGTCACGAGAGCACTCACCACCCCGTGCTATCATGTGGAATTCTGGTCACAGTCATGGCAGACAAATGGCGCTGTTCATCCTAAGGAGGACCCGATCAAACCACTGTTGAAACTCGCCCTCTTCCTCGCGCTGCTGCTCGCGCCTCTCCAGAGTTGGGCCATGCCCATCTTTACCCCCACGGAGCTCAGTGCCGGCGATACCTATCAACTGGCCTTTGTAACCAGCGCCCAACGCAATGCCACGTCCTCTAATATTGCGGATTACAATGCCTTCGTGCAGACCGCTGGCGATGCCCTCCTCATCTCATTAGGCGGATCGGCTGGGGATGTGCAATGGTCGGCCATTGCATCCACGAGTTCCATTGATGCCCAGGACAACGCGGTGGTCTCTGGACCCGTCTACAATTTGAATGACCAGAAGGTAGCAGATAATTTTATTGACATGTGGGATGGGTCCCTCGATACGGGCATCGCAGTGACTGAACTAGGGAACGACCTTGGGTTCACCACTGTTTGGACAGGATCAGTTGCATCTGGACTTGGCGATGCTCCATTGCGCCGATTGGGAGAAAGTTCCGCGGCAAGAGTCGGAGTGAGTAAACAGACGGATGGAAGGTGGATAGAATCTTCACTTCTCCGGTTAACTACCAATGAGAATCACTTTTATGCGTTATCCGAGGTACTCACGGTTCCGGCGGCGACCGTCCCGGAACCGGCATCTGTGATGCTGTTTGGCACGGGGATGGTCGGGTTGATCGGCTGGTACGTACGACGCAAAACATCCCTCACGACCTAAGCTCTTTTCTCCACGCCTTACGTCCCGACCGCCTGCTGTCTCGTAATGGCAGGCGGTTTTCTTTTGTTTCTTGCGGCGTCACCTGAGGAGAGGCGAGACGTACACCAGACGGTGGTTTGGAGACTCCCATCCCCGGTTTTCCTTTATTCACTCTATTTCCAGATTTTCCCCTACCCAGAAATCCCGCTCACGAATCGACGTCCAGTTTCAAGCACCTCTCACGAGTTTCTGGACAGCCTGACAAGAGTCGCTAGGGACTCTATCCAGAATCAAACCGTTCGTTGCGCGTTACAGTGGTTCACCAGGAAGAAACCATGAGTAATCTCCAACGGTATATCAGAAAGCGCACAAAGACGGATCGCGCATTTGCCAAGGACTTTGACTTGGGCTATGCGCAATTCAAGGTTGGCGTGATACTCAAACAAGCCCGTGAGGAAGCGTGACTGACACAAGAAGAACTAGCCAGACGGCTGAATACCAAGAAGATGGCCATTTCCCGCATTGAAAACCATGCCGAAGACATCAAACTGTCCACACCCGAGAAATTCGCGCATGCCCTCGGGAAGGAATTACGACTCGAGGTCACGTAGAGCCGCGAGGTTCACGCAGCCACAGGTAGCGCAACAACTCTTAAGCGTAGAACGGCTGAAGGCGACGAATAGGACGGCTCCGCTCAGCCTCACGTGCCGCTGGCCAACGAGACGTTGCTTCAGACCATCGACACCTTCCTGAAGGGCGCCGATCGCTAATGCGCTCTCCCTTCTTTCTTTACATCGCGTCCGGTCCCTTGTTCAGGCTATTCCAGCTGGATACAAACGTATAGATTCCGACCATCATCAGTATCGGCCAAGCGACCTGTATCCATTGGGCAGCCGGAAATGCATAAACTAAACAGGTCCACGACACCATTGTTGGTAGGCACAAAGGGAGTGTAATGACATACAGTTTTGCTTCTTCATACTTTGTGAGTTGTTCAGAGTAGTATGGAGTAAGAAAACCAACGTACATCAGAGCTCCAGCAGCGATAAGAGTTACTCCAGTGTTTATAGCCAAGATATGGAACGCGTACTTGATGAGAAAAAAGTCGGAAATAGGGATAATCATGTCGCGTTTATTGGCCACATAACCAAACGAGATAAACGCGACGATACCACCCACGATCCCCATCAGTCCTACTTGCTTGTTGTGAGACATAGAACTAAGTCGTATGACCTCTGGGATTAAAATAAGGTAAAAATGACATGTGAATACTTCGCCCGTTTATACGCACGATGTATCGTTCCGACCGATCTAACTTTAAGGACATTGATTGGCCTCTTCAGCTGACGCCTGTGATGCTGGGAAGAGTGGGTCGGCGCCAAGCCCGACAAATTCGAATCCGGCGGTGAGTGTGCCGGCCCTCGCCGCACCCTGCACGCGCGTCTTCGCGACGCTTGTGACAAGTCGTGCCACGCTCGCGCCTGTTGCCCCTCCGATCAAGCCAGCAGCTGTATTGTTCACGATGTCTCTGAAGCTACTGCCTTCGGTGGCGGCTGTAGCAACCAAGCTCGCTAAGCCACCCGTAGCTGCAGCAACGGCCGGTGTAAAAAAGCTCCCAACTCCCGCCGCAACTGAAGAGATCAGTGCAATGCGGAGTTGCTGATCAGTGGTGAGGACCAACCCAAACGGATCGGTGAAGGTGAGAGGATTATTGGTGACATACGGATACAGATTGATATCCCCGCCCGCAAAGCCGATAGGGTCTTCCTGGAGGAACCGGCCTATCGCCGGATCGTACGTTCTCGCGCGGTAGTAATAGAGTCCTGTTTCAGGATCATATTCTCGGGCAGTGTAGGTAAACGGTTGGATAATTGTTGGGGCATTCTGCAGTTCCCCAAACGCATTGTAGGTATAGGCCTGGACCACCGTGCCTGCACTATCCGTCAATTCGGTAATACTGCCTAACCCATCCGCATGATAGATGTATGACGTATCCGTCACGCCGTCGGAGTTTGTGTCTCTCTCCAAGATGAGTGGTTCATCAATGCCGGGTCCATGCGTGTACCGATTGGTCAATGTATCGGTCACATCGTATTCCAAAAGAATATCTTCGCCGTCATACACATACCTGGTGATGACTCCACCACTCACATCCTTTTCAATCCGCCGTCCCAACCCGTCATAGCGGTACGTGACCGTGGTGACGCTATTTTCCTTCACCTCCACCAACTGATTCTCCGGATCATAAATGTAATCCGTGGTCTCACTTGTTGCGATCTCCACTTTCTGGATGAGATTGCCGTTGAGGTCATAGGTATAGGTGAAGTCGTCATCGGTATTCAGCCGATTCGCGCTATCAAACGTCGCTTGGGTACTTTGTCCATCCTTCAACAACCGATTCCCCACCGCATCACGCGTCTGCATCATCGCCATTCGGTTCCCACCTGATCATAGCCCTAGCGAGCACTGGTGTTTCTTAGAACCTTATAGAGTGGGGCACTACTTATGGGTATGGTGTTGGAATCTGCGCTCTATGTCATTGGCATATTCGTCATAACCGTAACTTCGAAGGACGGTTACCGCATTACGCACAGAGTCAGCAATCGATGCGATCCCACCGGGAATAAACCGTGCCTCATCGATATGACGGTGCTGCTCCTCATGCATGTATCCTGCATGAGCGTCGCCGAAGCCGAACCCTAACTTTTCTGCTTTAGCATAAGTGCACGCGAGTTTCATTTTAATGAGCTTGGACTTTGAGGGTTTAGTCGGATATTCGTCATCCAATTTTCCAGCGATAGCCAAGCATCCTTCCCAGTTTCCGTCAATGAGACTTTGTGCTAAGCGCGCCTGAAGAGCTGTAGAATGATGCCCATCAGTACAGGGTAAAACCAGTGATATATGTTGCTCATTGCGTTGAATGGTGAGCCGCAACTTTGCGCTTGGTGGACGCGCATAGATATATCTCGCTGTCGATACATCATCAACGAACTTAATTTCGTCATACGCAAGGATCTGATCGCCAAGTTGTAAACCCGCTGCTTCCACATTTCGGGACACATTTGTGACGTAACCATCGGTGGCTTGCATATCGAGTAAACAGTGGGGCTTATCGGGGACAACCGCTCTGATCTTACTCAGTGCGTCTTTCCCCGCAGTTTTTAGTTCGTCTTGGTAGGATGTCTTGTAGCTGGCGGAATCAGCCCAGCCGAGAAGCGGGAATATCAGTGAGAAAAACATAGCGAGCACACACGTTGCGAGGGTTACGCTACGATTGTATGTAGGAAACATTTTAGGCATCCATCTCCTTTGAAACATGAGTTCCACTCACTAGAAGTCAAACTGAAATATAATTATCGGTTTTGCAACATCCACTGCACGACCAGGGATTTTGACTTTGGGTTTCGGTATATCCTGAGGAAAAAGAACAATATTGAAGTCTAATGGTCCAAGTACGATGGTATTCAGGCCGCGAAGCACATTTGCCGCGTTAACCGTGCAACTTTGGAGTGGCGGTGGATTGGGAAGGGACGGGGGACCTGGATCAAACTTCTTTGGCTTTAGCTCAGGAATTTCAAAAAACAGAATTGCGGATTGCAGCCCGAATGGGTCTACAAAATTTATGGGATTATTGGTGACATACGGATAGAGATTAATATCCCCACCCGCGAAGCCA
>JAJDBL010000072.1 GCA_029261375.1 Nitrospirales bacterium | reverse complement strand
GACGAACAACTATGCATATGTTCGGTCGGTTGAGACGCTGCTTGGTTTGGCGGTGCCTGAACGATCTGAATACATCCGGACCATTGTCGCCGAAATGCAGCGCCTCATTGGGCATCTCTTTTGGCTCGGAACCCAAGCTCTCGATATTGGTGCGATGACCGTGTTCTTCTGGACCTTTCGAGAGCGTGAGGAGCTGTTGGACATGTTCGAAGCACTCTGCGGTGCCAGGCTGACGCTCAATTACTTTCGCGTTGGCGGGGTGGACAGTGATTTCGAACCTGAGCTCGTCGCGCGCTTGTCACGTTTTCTCGATGCGTTTCCGAAACACGTCCATGAATACGACATCCTGTTGGCTAAGAATCGGATCTGGCTTTCGAGGACAAAAGACGTTGCGGTGATCTCAGCGAAAGACGCAATTGATTTTGGGTTAACGGGCCCGGTACTTCGCGGATCAGGGGTGCCGTATGATGTGCGAAAGTTCAGTCCGTATGGTGCGTACGGAGATGTAGAGTGGGATGTCCCGGTTGGAAAGCTGGGCGATACCTATGATCGTTATTGGGTACGGATGGAGGAGATGCGACAGTCTGTTCGTATCATTCGACAATGCCTTGATCGCCTTCCGAGTGGACCGATCATGGCTGATGCTCCCGGCATTGTTCCGCCACCAAAGGAACATGTCATGCGGGATATGCAGAGCCATATTCATCATTTCATTCTCTTTACCCATGGATTTCATCCACCGGCTGGGGCAGTGTACTGTCCGACTGAATCGCCGAAAGGTGAGCTCGGGTTTTATATCGTCAGCGACGGCAGTGCGAGGCCATACCGCATGAAGATTCGGTCTCCATCTTTTGTCCACCTTGGGGCACTAGATCATATGTCTAGGGGATACTTGGTATCCGATCTCGTCACAGTATTCGGCACGTATGACGTGGTCATGGGAGAGTGTGACCGTTAGATGATTCGCCGTTGTCCACCTTTCATGCCACGGCGGTGTTGTTGTGGTGCTCGAATCCTCATGTATGTATCTATACATTCCGGTTCTGCGCTCCTCACCCCTTCCCTTGACACGAAATCTGAACATCCGTAAGCCGGTATTCTTATCGTATGTTTTCTGCTGAAGCGAAAAAAAAGATTCCAGAAATTCTAAAGCGCTATCCCATCAAGGCGTCGGCGATGCTCCCCTTACTCAACCTTGCTCAAGAGGAAGAAGGGTGGGTGTCTGAGGAACACATGTGTGAGATCGCAAAATTACTGGATCTCACCCCTCCAAAGGTCTATGAGGTCGCGACGTTTTACACGATGTTAAACCTCAAACCGATCGGAAAATTCCATCTTCAAGTGTGCAAATCATTGATGTGCGCGTTGGTGGGTTCGGATACGTTAATTCAGTGGGTTGATCAAGAGTTAGGCATCACGCCGGGCGAAACCACTGAAGATGGAATGTTTACGCTGAGCGCGGTTGAGTGTCTCGCGTCATGTGGAACCGGGCCGATGATGCAAATGAATGATGATTACTTTGAGCGGCTCACGCTTGAGCGGTTTCGGACGGTGATTGCAGACCTTCGATCCACCGGAGAGTGTGAGCTTGCAACTGGACCCTTTCGGTGGCCAGACCCAGAGGTGACGACCTAATGGCGGCGTTCAAGAAAGTCCTTCTCAAGAATATGGATAAGCGTGGCTATACCGGCTTGTTAAAGGAGTATGAAAAGGCTGGTGGTTATCAAGCGATCCGCACTGTGCTCGGGAAGATGAAGCCTGATGACCTGATCGATGTCGTCAAACGCTCTGGACTACGCGGGCGGGGAGGAGCTGGCTTTCCCACCGGAGTCAAGTGGGGATTCATTCCCAAGGACCACCCGGGACCAAAGTACCTATGTTGCAACGCAGATGAAAGTGAACCAGGGACGTTTAAGGATCGCCAGCTTATGGAGCGTGACCCTCATCAGATGATCGAGGGCATCATTCTTGCATCTTATGCCGTCGGGGCAAAAACAAGCTACATTTATATTCGCGGTGAGTTCATTCTTGGCGCCAAGATTCTCAATCGGGCCCTTGCTGAGGCGTATAAGGCTGGGTATCTGGGCACCAATATCTTGGGTTCCGGTACCGATCTCGATGTGTATGTCCACCGGGGAGCCGGAGCGTATATCTGCGGGGAAGAAACAGCGCTTCTTGAGTCGCTTGAGGGTAAGCGCGGAAAGCCTCGTTCTAAACCGCCGTTTCCCGCGATCTTCGGGCTCTATGGAAAGCCGACGGTCATCAACAACGTCGAGACGTTGGCGAATATTCCACACATTGTGAATCGAGGGCCCGAGTGGTTCATGTCAATTGGGTCGCCGCCAAAGAGTCCCGGTACAAGGGTCTTTTCGTTGAGTGGTCACATCTCTCGCCCTGGCAACTATGAAGTTCCAATGGGTATCACGATGCGTGAAATGCTTGAAGACTACGGCGGAGGGATGCGCGATGGGAAAAAGCTCAAGGCCATTATTCCTGGCGGGGCGTCTGCCGCGTTTCTCACTCCAGAGCATCTCGACGTCAAACTAGATTTTGAAGGGATTGCCGAAGCGGGATCGATGTTGGGATCAGGTGCAATCACCTTTATGAACGAGGATACCTGTATGGTGTGGGCTGCGGAGCGGCTGCTGGAGTTTTTCCATCACGAGTCGTGCGGGAAGTGTACGCCGTGCCGTGAAGGCAGTATGTGGCTCTTGCAGATTATGCATCGCATGGAAGCTGGCCAGGGGAGACATGAGGATCTTGACCTCTTGCTCAGGCTGTGTGGAAATATTGCAGGACAAACGGTCTGCGCGTTCGGCGATGCTGAGGTTGCGCCGATCACCAGTACCCTCAAGCATTTTCGACATGAGTACGAAGCACACATTCAAGAAGGATGCTGTCCTTTTCGAGGTAAACCCTCGGAATTAGTAGGTACGGGAACCTCGCACCAGCATTGATGTAGATATGGGAAACGTAAAACTCACCATCGATAGCCAAGAAGTTGAAGTCGAGGAGGGGACGCTTGTTATTGAAGCGGCCCGAGAACTCGGTATCGATATTCCCCATTTTTGCTACCACCCGAAGCTTGGATACGATGCCAACTGCCGGATGTGCCATGTGGAGATTGAGAAAAATCCAAAGCTTCAGGCCTCCTGCAGTATTTCCGTCACCGACGGTATGGTCGTCCATACCGACACCGAGCGCGTCACCGAGTCGCACAAATCTGTACTTGAATTTATTCTCGCCAACCATCCGCTTGACTGCCCGGTGTGTGATCAAGGTGGTCGCTGTGATTTGCAGGACTATTCGCATCGATACACCCCAACGGTCAGTCGTTTTGAAGACGTGAAGCGGACCTTTGAGAAGCAGTATTTCAGTCCCGTAATCGAGAAACAGATGAATCGTTGCGTGTCGTGCATGCGCTGTGTGCGGTACTGCGACGACGTGATTGATGCCCAAGCCTTGGCTCCAACGGGGCGAGGGTCGTCGACGGAAATCAAACATTTTGGCGAGCATCAACTCGATTGTGAGTTCTGTGGAGGATGTGTTCAGATTTGTCCGGTGGGGGCGTTCACCAACCGGGTGTCCATGTTTGATTATCGTCCCTGGATGTTGAAGCGCACAGACACGACGTGTGGCTATTGCGGTGATGGGTGTCAGTTGACATTTCAGACTCGCGACCAACAATCTGCATCCAATACCATCATTGAAGTCCAATCGTTCTTCGGCACCGGCAGAAACAATGGCGATCTGTGTGCTCGTGGGTATTTTGGATTTGGGTTCGCCAACCATGATGAGCGACTGACCCATCCGATGATTAAACGTGATGGGGTCCATGTCCAGGTCACCTGGGAAGAGGCGTTGGAGTATGCTGCCGAACGTCTGACAAACATCAAAGCGGAACATGGTCCTGATGCCATTGCTGGTTTGGCGTCAGCTCGCCTGACCAATGAAGATTTGTACGTATTCCAGAAATTCATGCGTCTGTCGATTGGAACCAATCAGATTGATTCTTCTATTCGCTATGGGCATATCAACGCTGCGATGGCGATGCAGACTGTCCAGGGGACAAACCGTTGGACAATTGCCTACGAGGATATTGTCCAAGCGCATACGATTATGCTGCTCGGAACAAACATTACCGAAACGAATCCCATCGTTGGACTAAAGGTCAAGGAAGCGGTGAAGAAGGGTGGGGCGCAGTTGATTACCATCGAGTCGACAGTCCCAGTCATTCAAACGATTAGTAATATTACCAACCTTGCCACCCTGCATCTGCAGACCAACCCGCTTGCATTTGGCACTGTCGTCCAGGGGATGGTCAAGGTGGTTCTCGACAATGGCTTGGTTCACGAAGATACTCAGACCCGCTATCCTCAATATGTCGAACGATTAAAACAGGCGACGAGCTCAGTTTCGGTGCGCGACTGCGAGCAAGCTTCCTGGGTCATGGGTGATCAGATTAAGGCAGCGGCGAAAGCCCTCGTTGAAGCTCCGAGTGCGGTTTTCCTTGTGGGGCAGGGAGTTCTCCGATCGCCAGGCGCATTTGAAACCATACTGAACGTGTTAGATCTTCTCCTTCTGACCGGAAAGCTCGAACAACAAGGGTCTGGGTTAGGTGTTCTTACTGAAGAGAATAATGAGCAGGGCGCGTTGGAAATGGGCGCGGTTCCGGAATATCTTCCCGGGCCCTCCGAACGAACCGGTGACACGGCGAAACAAATCATTCAAGACCTGTGGGGTGCTGAATGTCCCGCCGGTCCTGGACTAAGGCTTCCTGAGATGATTGATGCGGCTTGGGATGGGCGTGTGAAAGCGATGGTCGTTCTCGGAGAGAATCCGATCGAGAGCCTCCCGCCGTCAGCCCAGGTCAAAGACGCACTCGCGAAGCTGGATCTGCTCATATGCCACGAGCTGTTTATGACCGAAACCGCGAAAGCCGCTGATATTGTGTTTCCCGCATGTAGTTATGCGGAGAAGGATGGCACGTTCACCAATTCTGAGGGTGTCGTGCAAAAAGTCCGTCGCGCCTTAGATCCGATAGGAGAGAGTCAGGCAGATTGGGAAATTCTCACGCACCTCTCGAACTTTATGAACGTCCCGATGGCGTACGAATCGGTGAAGGACGTACAGGACGAAGTCAGACGCGTGCGATCGCCGAGGCAAAAGACCGCGACCGTTGATCGGGAGGTTCTCGATCAGTATATCGCAGGCGAAACATCGAATCCTGACCTGAATCGACGGTACGCGGTGACGAAACCCCAGATGAACGACGCCAGGCCGCTGATTCTGACGGTTGGCCAAAGCCTTTTCCATTCGGGTAGAATGTCGACCTTTGCGAAGGGGCTGAATGCTATCCAAGCCGACGGGGCGCTGATCATACACCCCGAGGACGGGGCCAAATACGGCGTTGAGGATGGCGGCTCAGTAAAGATTGTATCTGATCACGGCGAGGCCGTGATTCCAGTGAAATTCAATGAACGGCGTCCTCCAGGCACGGTCTTTTTTCCAGAACATTTCGGTGCACGTATCGGATCACTACTATCGATGACGACGGATCCAATAACAGGCGTTCCGTATTCTCATTCGGCTCGAGTGTCTATTACTCCCGTGACTTCTGAGGCGTAGGCAATGGAAACATTGATTACAGTAGGGATCATCATCTTCCAGATTGCGGTCGTCATGGCAATCATTCTCCTGCACGTCGCGTATTTAACCTATGCGGAGCGGAAGATCCTTGGGTTTATGCAGGATAGGCTCGGACCAATGGAAGTTGGTCCATATGGGCTTCTGCAGCCGATAGCGGATGGGATCAAGCTCTTCTTTAAGGAAGATATCGTTCCTGCCGGGGCAAATAAAATCATATTTACCCTGGCACCAATTCTAGCCTTTGTGCCAGCGATGATCGGGTTTGCCGTAGTGCCGTTCGGTGCTGGCGAGAAACCATGGATCATCAGCGATATTAATGTCGGCGTTCTCTACATTCTTGCTGTGACCTCGATTGGCGCCTATGGGATTATTCTTGGGGGTTGGGCATCCAACAGCAAGTATTCGCTTCTTGGGGGCCTCCGTGCAGCCGCCCAAGTCATCAGTTACGAGCTAAACATTGGACTGTCAATCGTGGGAGTTCTACTGCTCTCAGGATCTCTCAGTCTTGTGAAAATTACTGAAGCGCAGGCCGGCGGTTTCTGGCATTGGTACGTTATTCCACAATTTGTCGCTTTTATTATTTACAGCATTTCAGCAGTGGCTGAGACGAATCGTCTTCCGTTTGATCTTCCCGAAGCTGAAAGCGAACTAGTCGCTGGATTCTTTACCGAGTACAGCGGGATGCGGTTCTCTTTCTTCTTCATGGCGGAATACGCCAATATGATCTTGGTCTCGTGTATCGCGGCAGTTCTTTTTCTGGGCGGATACAATGCCCCGTTTCCATTCCTAGACTTCGTCCCTCCTGTCATTTGGTTTACGCTCAAGGTCTACTTCTTCTTGTTCTTCTTCATTTGGATTCGGGCGACGGTGCCGCGGCTTCGCTATGACCAGTTGATGCGTCTTGGGTGGAAAGTGATGTTACCAATCGCATTGGCGAATATTATGGTTACGGCTATCATCGCGTACATGGTCAAGTGATGAAGGCGCTGCTCGAGTCCATCACGTTCTCTGAGATTCTCACCGGTTTGAGAACCACATTCATGCACCTGTTTACTCCATCGGTGACCCTCCAGTATCCTCACGAGAAGCGAAACCTTCCCAATGGCTATCGCGGAATGCTCTCGCTGCTTCGCTACAGCAACGGGGTCGAAAAGTGTGTTGGCTGTGATTTGTGTGAAGCCGCATGTCCGTCGCGTGTGATCACCGTCGTGAGCGCCGAAGTCCCAGGAGAGCCAAGTAAGCGCTACGCCAAGGAATATACGATGGACATGACACGCTGCGTATTCTGCGGGTTGTGCGTGGAAGCCTGCCCCGTCGACGCATTGGGCATGACAAAAGAATATGAGTGGGCGGTATACGACAAACGCTCGCTCAAACTCAATAAGGAGCAACTCCTCGAAATTGGAGATCGCGCGTTTCCCGAAC
>JAJDBL010000071.1 GCA_029261375.1 Nitrospirales bacterium | reverse complement strand
CGCTTCCTGAGAGACGGGAGGACTCCGCGAGCTGAGCCCCGTTTGTGCGACGTCCAAGAGATATCTGCGACCCATTCTTTCCAGGCTCACCCGATGTGACCGGGATGTCTGGTTGGGTGCTCGCCGCTGCAACGCTCGCATTCGCTGGAGTTGGAGGCGGTGAAACCGACGCCACGCGTCGAAACCGTGATCCAATGTGTCGAACAATCGCGCCGTCTATCTCATGTAGTCCATAGGTTTGACCAACCTTGAGCGAGAGTTTCGCGAGCTTATTGATCAGACGAGGTACCCCGTTTTCGGAACATTCCAAGATGGCCTCACACGCACAATCTGTAAAAATTCTATCCTCACGACCCGCACGCTCAATTCGATGCTCAAGATAATCCCTCACGAGTTCTACGTTTTCGACCTTTCTCAGATGACAATAGACGCCAATCCGTTGAAACAGATTCGCGTGTGCGGGTTTTTCCAAGGTCTGAGCAAGTTCCATCTGACCGGCCAGAACAATGGTGAGGACATTTTCATCGTCACGCTGCATATTTGTCAGCAATCTCAAACTCTCAAGGTTCTCAGGCTTCAGCGCATTTCCCTCATCGATAAACAGAAGCACTCGCCGGGTATCTTGCGGATCGAAGAGAATGTGGTTGAAGGTTTCCAGGAGCTGTTCTCTCCCAGTGATGGTGCATTGCTTGCCTTGGAGCTGGCCGATCACCTCGCGCATAATCTCCGAGAATTCGAGATCAGGATTCGCGACGAAGGCGATACGATGCTGTTCAGCATCCAGGGAATCAAGAATGACGCGAAGGGCCATGGTTTTTCCAAGTCCCACCTCGCCGACAATCACCACGAGACACTCATTCCCTTCCTCAATGGCAAACAACGTCTCTGCCACGGCATCGCCAACACTGGCATGCATCTCAAAGAACATCTCGGGGTCTGGCACATTGTCAAACGGGGCTTTTTCAAGCCCCCAGTACTCGTAGTACGTCAGCTGATGCTTCATCCCATTCTCCTCCGCCAGTTCATGCCGTTTACCGCATTGACCCACCATGACCTCTCCAGTCTTGAGATGATGCGTGCGATCATGCATACCCATGCCCCACGCCAGAAACGCGGTGTTTTGAAAGATAGTCGTTCAAGTCAGATTCGGAAACCCGATATTGATTCCCTACTCGATAGCTCTGTAACCTCGCCTTACGAAACAGTCGAATGACGGTTCCACGGGTCATCTTGAGACGCCGTGCCACCTCAGTGACCGAGAGCATCTGAGGTACTTCAGACTTCACGTTCCCAACAACAAGCTGGACCACCATACGATCTGAATCAGGCGCTTTCACAATCTTGCCGCGTAATGGCACCTCACAATGATCAGCGGAATGCGTCCACACACCCAGACCTCGCAGCGCGCGACTCTGCTCCCCAGTCAAATCGAGATCGAGGCCACTGCTTGATTCGGATGGAGCCGTGGGTTGCGTGGGACGAGATCGCACATCACTGGGGGCCCCCTCACGTAACACGGCTGGCAGGACGATTGCTTGCGCAGCGCCATCGACCGCACGCGTTCCCGATCGCTGCAACAGAGGCACATAATTCCGATCCTGGTTGAGAGACGGAGCGACACCCATCGCAGAATACTGCTGGGCCCGCTCCCACGCTCTCCGTTCCGAGGCGGTGGCTGGAAGACGCTTGGGACGTAATCGAAGCGACACCAGACTAATTTTCTCCATCAATGCCTCCCTACACTTACGCACGGTACAAGCGTGATCATTGGCATACGCTGTTTGCGCTGAATGTCGTGTACCCTCTCACTTGTGTTTACATCACATCGCATGTTCTTTACCGTCCGTCATCCTACTCAGCTGTTGGTGGGGCAGTAACCATCCTGTGTTACTAAGCCTACAAGCATCACCACACTATCGACATGACACAGCGCACCGTTTCTTCTTGATACTCGTCACATGCCATTTCACATTCTATTGGACTTCTGTCCTACGTTCCGGAAGTCGCGGCCACACTACCGGCATACATGCTATTTGACCGAAAATTACTACACCTACAGCTACCGTGGTAGCAGCACCCTATCTCTCAGAGTTAGCGGAGCATGATGGAGGGACGAGTGGACGCAGGACGCCATCACTCATTGCGGTGAATTCAATGCGGTAGAACTCTAAGCGATCCGGGAAGGAACTAAGGGATAGAACTCAAACAGAGGAGGAAACCGAAATCTCTCGAGCGCAACACAGGATCATCTCCGAAATACGAACGAGCAAATGAAATACATATGGCCATTCACGCCTTTCCCTCGTCAGCGATTTCCCCGAGTTTTCGATAGAGAGTTTTACGGTCGATACCGAGAAGATGGGCGGCCTGGAGTTTGTTCCCGTCCGTTTTTTCGAGAATGCGAAGGATATAGGCTTTCTCCACATCTTCCAGTGACAGGACCCGTTCGACTGCATCCTCCATTGCTTGTCTGTTTCCCCCGACATCCTGGATGATCGGAGGTAGATCTTCTACGATAACACTCTCAGTCCGGCTTAGCGTCACCGCACGTTCGATCACGTTTTCGAGCTCTCGCACGTTACCAGGCCAAGCATAGTCGACCAGAAGCGCAAGGGCCGATGGGTGAATCGCGTCGATCTTCTTGCTGTTCTGTTTCGCGTATTTCTCTAGAAAGGATCCAACAAGTAGCAGAACGTCTTCCTTCCGCTCTCTGAGAGGCGGAATTTCAATTTCGATCACGTTCAAGCGATAGTATAAGTCTTCTCGAAAACGCTTTCCCTGCACCTCTTCCAGCAACTTAAAATTTGTCGCGGCGATGATTCGCACATCGACCGTCGTGGAGTGGGTGGCCCCAACTCGACGTATTTCATGTTCCTGAATGGCACGCAGCAGCTTCGCTTGAAGGACCAAGGGAAGCTCGCTGATTTCGTCGAGAAACAACGTACCCCCGTGCGCCTCCTCAAACAATCCACGTTTATCGGATTTCGCATCCGTGAATGCACCTCGAACATGCCCAAAAAGTTCGCTTTCGAGCAGCGCCTCGGGAATCGCGGCACAGTTCACCGGCACAAAGGCTGCGTTTCGGCGAGCACTGTTGTAGTGAATGGCTTTTGCGGCAAGTTCTTTTCCCGTTCCGCTTTCTCCGGTGATCAGAAGATTTGTGGAACTGTCAGACACTCGTCTAATCAAATCAAACAGCGCACGCATCGGCTTACTTTTACCGATAATCTTGTGAAAGCTGTATTCCTGCGAGACGGCTTGCCGCAACCGGGAGATTTCCTTCCGCAGACTGGCATCACGTACCGCACGTTCAACAACCCGAAAGAGATCACCTGACTTGACTGGTTTGGTGAGATAGTCATACGCACCTTGCTTCATCGCTTCAATGGCGGTTTCGACCGTACCAAACGCCGTCATTAGCACGACGTTGGGCACCGCAGAAATGAGCTTCACTTCTCGTAACAATTCAATTCCACTCATTTCCTGCATGCGAAGATCGGTCAACACAACATCAAAGTCCTGTTCACCCAACAATGTCAGCGCCTCATGTCCGTTGTATGTTGTGGTCACCCGATGTCCGCGATCGTTGAGCAGATCCGATATGAGTGAGCGCATTTCCGCATCGTCATCGACAATGAGTATCGTCCCGGTGACATCTGGCATCGATCGGCCACTCTCGTCCGCTTGCTCTTGCATTACCTTGCTCTCCCCTCTTGGGATCTCAATGACTGCCATGTACGCCTTTTCTGCTGGGAGCATCCTTCAATTCTCCAGTCCATGAGCTGAAATCGACGTTATGCTGTGGAAGCCTTAGGGTCAACACGCTTGAGTACGCTTGAGTCAAACGGAATAGATGCAATCATCTTGCCAAAGCAGTAGCGCGTCCAACCCCGCACTATGGAAATTGCAAATTCCCTGACATGGGGCTTTATGCCACTGTTAACAAATTAGCGATGTGGCACAACGCTACACCACTGCCCGATTTGTAGCCACCATCTCAACCCGATTCAACACTATGGCAGTGACATTCGTGGCACTGGCTTTGCAACATGTATTGTTGTCAGGTCGAGTCGAGAATTCGTGCCTGTATTCCCAAGATCTAGGCATGCCTACTCACCAATAACTAGAGAAACGAAACTGATGACCAACTCCCCTCCTGACAATGACGAGCTCGCGAATGCGCTTGATCAGATTGGGGTACTCCTTGAGGCCCAAGGAGCGAGTGCGTTTAGAGTGCGAGCGTACCGTGCCGCCGCACAGACCGTCAGAGAACATCATGACCCAGTAGCCGAACTCCTCGAAACAGAAGGTAAGTCCGGCCTAGAAGCCTTACCCACTATCGGAAAAAGCATCGCGTCCACCATCGCAGAACACGTCAATACTGGACAGATCGGGCTCCTTCAACGCCTGGAAGGAGAGGTCTCACCCGAAGACCTCTTTGCCACCGTGCCGGGGATCGGCGCGTCGCTCGCGCATACTATCCATCTCAAGCTTGGCGTCGATACCCTAGAGGAATTGGAACTCGCCGCACACGATGGTCGTCTCGAACGCCTGGCCGGATTTGGGTCCCGACGCACATTGGCCATCCGAGAAGCCCTCACCAGCCGACTACGGCATTCTACTCGTCGCCGTGCCCAACGACTGCGGTGGCTTGAGGCGCACGGTCACCACGTAGCCCATCACGGTCTCCCAGTGTCCACCATCCTCTCCGTTGATGCAGAATATCGACAATCGGCCGAACGAGGCGAGCTTCAGAAGATCGCTCCACGCAGATTTAACCCGGGGCGAAAAGCCTGGCTAGCAATTCTGCATACCGAACGAGACGAGGTATCATTTACCTCCATGTATTCCAACACCGCGCGCGCGCACACGCTTGGGATGACCCACGATTGGGTGCTGGTGTTCTACGAACATGACGGTCATGAGGATCAATGTACGGTGGTGACTGAACGAATTGGACATCTTGCCGGTCGGCGCGTCGTGCGCGGGAGAGAAACCGAGTGCAACGAGTATTACGCACAGCAGGACAAAACGATCGAAGGCCAAGAGATAAGCCCGCACGCGATAGCCGGTTTGATATAGCAAAAACTCCTCTTGCGGAACATGGCATCTCTCTTGCTTTCTCATACTTGTATACAGACGCGAGGCAAGAGGGTCAGCATCATAAAGGAGGGATCACAATGGTACACATGCTCAGGGTGATGGAAATACGGGCGGAGTCAGAGACGAGCTGGGAGGACGCAGCTAATGACGCGGTCGCCAAAGCCGCCAACATGGTCCCTGAAGTCAAATCGCTCCATATCGAAAATTTTGAAGCCCAAGTAAAGGGAGACAGGATCCTCCGGTACCGGATTAACGGAAAGATCTCATATGTACCTGAGGCGCCATAGGATTCCCTGAGTTCATCCATACGTCCGGGGAGGGTCGCAACAACCATGCGACACAAAACAAATGGAATCGCCAAGATGAGAAAAGTAACGTTTCCAATCAGTAAACAGATGACGGCGTGTCCACTGATCGCCGACAAGTCCATCACCATTGACGAGGCCCTCAATTGTATGACCGAGTATCAGGTTCGGCATTTTCCGGTGGTAGAGGGCGATCAGATCGTTGGCCTGGTGAGTGAACGGGATCTGGAGCACGTGCGAACCCATGGCGATGCGGGACAACTTCGCGTCGAGGACGTCATGGTCAAAGATCCGTATACCGTCGCGAAAGGCACGCCACTATCAGAGGTCGCACGGGTCATGTCGGAACACCGGATTGGCTCTGCGATCATTGTCGATCACCGCCATCATGTCGTCGGAATCTTTACGCATACGGATGGAATGCGTGTGCTGAGTGAGATCACTGAAGACGCCGTTGGCAAAAGTGTGACGGCGAAATCCGTCGAAACCTTTCTTCCTCCACCGCAACCCACCACGCGCGTGTCGTCGAAACGAAAAGGGGACAAAACACCATGAAGGTTCAAGACCTTATGACGAGCAACGTCATCACCGCGAAACGTCATCATACGGTGGCGCAAGTTAAGGCGTCGCTCCGCAAGCGAAAAATTGGGTCGTTGCCGGTGGTAGACGATGACGATCGCCCCGTGGGGATTGTTTCCAGTCTTGACCTGCTCGAAGAGGTATCAAAAGACGCGCCAGTGAGCAAAGTGATGACGAAGACCGTGTATACTATTCCACAGTACTCAGATATACACATTGCGGCACGAATGATGCGGAACCATAAGGTTCATCATCTTATCGTCACCCACGAAAAAGAAGTCGTTGGCCTGATTAGCTCCTTTGACCTCCTCAAGTTAGTCGAGAACCACCGCTTTGTTGAAAAGAATCCTTCGACACCACGGAAAGCCGTCGGAAAGCGCACAAAAGCGGAGAAGTGATGAGAGAACACGATAAAATGAAGACGCGCTTGCACAGGGAGGATTCGCGAGATGAATATACTTCTGGCCGTTGATGAATCCTCACACGCACAGTGGGCAACGAGTCTACTTCTGAAACTTCCACTGGCGACCACACCCAGCATTCACGTCATACACGTCGTCGATGTCGATGCGTTGATGCACCCATTCATGACCTCGAGGCTCGGACCACAATATCGATGGTCTGTGCAAGAGGAGATCACCAATCTCAAAGACCGGGGCAATCGACTGGTCGCAAAAGTTGCGGACCGAATTCACGCACAGTGGCCCGCCACTCGAGCCACTGTTGAACAAGGCCATCCGGCTGACGTGATCATCGCGAAAGCAAAGAAAGAAAAGGTCGATCTCATAGTGATTGGAGCCCAAGGCCTGAGTAATGTCGAGACGTTTTTTATGGGGAGCGTATCCCAAAAGGTAGCAACATACGCGCCGTGCGCAGTCCTCGTGACTAAGCGGCAGAGTCGTGCGGTGAAACACATACTCTTAGCGGTAGACGGATCGAAATGTGCGACGGCGTCTGTACAGTTTGTGCAGAAACACTTTCTTCCGACGAACCTGAGAAATACCGTGGTCCATGTGTGGGATCATCCCGTGCCTCCGCCAAAACTATCGAAGGCATTAGCAATTGAGCATCGTGAATCACAAACAATGCTCGACGCTGGGTTCACATCACGTGCCCTACTATTAACGGGGCATACCGCTGAAGCCATCATCGAGGCAGCGAGCAAAAAGCGGGCTGATCTCGTAGTGGTAGGTTCGCGAGGCCTCAGCGGCCTCAAGCGGTTTTTCCTCGGGGGCGTATCACATAAAATCGTAAAATACAGCGATCGCTCAGTCTTAATTGTTCATTGTTAAAAGGCTCTGGGCTTAATCCATCTTTTAGGGAAACAACAAGAGAGTTCATGCCTTAGCATGATGATCAAAATGGTTGCTCAGCGCGGCCGCAGCAAGAGAAGGGCCGATGCGTACGTCCGTACGTCGAGGCCCTAAGCAAAGCGAGAACAAAGCTGACGGCCTTTTGGAACATCATGCCACCGAAAGAGTTTCACCTCGTCTCGGCACCACAACCGTATACCCCTCGCGTTTGAGCGTCTCCGCGAACGGCATCGATTGTTTTTCCTCCCCGTGCACCACCGCGATTTGTTTTACCTGAAGATTAGACTGCTGTAGAACACGCAGCAGTTCGTGTTTGTCGGCATGCGCGCTTAAACCCCCAATTTTTACCACCTTCGCTCTCAAGGGATAGTCCTTGTTCAGAAATCGCAGCACGGGGGGATCGGCACTGGATTCGTTTCCACCGGACGCCAGACCATGCTCCTCAATTCGCCGTCCTAGCGTGCCTTCGGCCATGTACCCAACCAACAGAATGGTGTTGTTCGGGTTGTGAATTTTGTGCCGAAGATGATGAAGGATGCGCCCCGCTTCACACATGCCTGATGCGGAAATAACAATGTGCGGCTTGTCATTTCGATTCAAGGCCATCGACTCCTCAAGCGTTTTGACAAACTCAACTTGCTTGAACTGAAACGGGTTGATGCCTTTTCCTAAAAACGTACGATGCGACTCCTCGTCATAGTTCTCAGGATGCTCCCCAAACACCTTCGTCAGGTTCACAGCAAGAGGGCTGTCCACGTAAACCGGCAGGTGCGGGACACGATTCTCGTTATAGAGCTCGTGCAGAATGTACAGAAGCTGCTGAGTCCTCCCAAAAGCGAAGGCTGGGACAAGCACCGTTCCCCTACGATAGAACGTGTCAAGAAGCACTGACTCCAGATGATGTTTGAGATCTGCTTGAGCCTCATGTTCCCGATCACCGTAAGTACTCTCCATAATCAGGAGATCGATATCACGATCCTCGTCGGCAAAGTGGAGGCAAGGGTCATGAAGAATCGGACTATCAAAACGTCCCAGATCACCGGTATAAAGGATCGTGCGTGTATTCCCCTTGCGTCGAACCTTGATGACGCTCATTGCCGAGCCAAGGATATGACCAGCATCATAAAACGTGCAGGTCGTGTCCTTTCCGATCGTCACCGGATAGCGATACGGATAGTCATCAAAGTATCCCAGTGCCCGTTCAGCGTCGGCAATAGAATACAACGGCTGGACTTCCTCAAGTCGAAGCTTGCGAATATGCTCGGCAATGGTATTTACATCAAGCTCGTGACGATCCTTCTTGAACAGGGATTTGATCTCCCGCAGCTTTCGCCAACTCATAGACTTGGCTCTGGGAGACTTCTTCATCTGCGCGATGGTTGAGCGAACCAGCTTATAGTTCAGATAGGCCGCATCAGACTCTTGGATATGCGCAGCGTCGGGAAGGAGATACTTGCAGGCTGCTGCGGTCCCTCGGGTGCTGATAATCCGGCCATTGAACCCGGAGGCGGCGAGAATGGGAAGACGCCCCGAATGATCGATATGGGCATGAGACAGAACAACGTTACTCAACATGCTCGGGTCAAACGGTAGCACCCTATTTCGCTCGGATGTTCGCTTTCGACGCCCTTGAAACAATCCGCAATCGAGCAAGATGCGATCTGTGTCGGTGGTGAGCAGATGCATCGACCCAGTGACTTCGCGGGTCGCGCCGTAGAAGGTGACGTTCATCAGTATGGGAGTGCTCCGGAAATAGATATGAGGATAAGTACCAACCAACGATTACCTCGTTGTTGCCAATACATCACGTTATCGTGTCCTAGAGGTCATGCCTATCTATTTCAATTCTTTAATCATCTCGATTGCGCCGCAGGGACACTCTTCCACACATATCCCGCATCCCTTGCAGTAATCGAGGTTAAAGACATAGCGCCTTCCCGTACCCAACTTAATGACCGCGTTGTCCGGACACACGCCGTAACAATTGTCGCACTCAAAGCAGTTGCCGCATGACAAACAGCGTCTCGCTTCAAGCAGCGCGGTGTTTTCATCCAATCCTCCTAGGGTCTCGCCGAAACTTGCCTTCCGCCTTGCGAGGTCGAGAACCGGTTGCTTGGATTGATCCGCATCGGTGTAATACCACGTGTTCAAGTGCTCAAACGTGGCGAGCGGATGTTTGGGTCGCTGGTGATAGGGCACTCCTTTCAGATACGCGTTGATGTTACGCGCGGCTTTCTTGCCGTGTCCCGTCGCGACGGTCACCGTTCGTTCCGCTGGAACCATATCACCACCGGCAAACATCCCCGGATGTCCGGTCATCATGGTCTCGTCAACCTGGATAACGCCATCATCTGAAATGACGATGCCACGGACCCTACGCAGAAAACCGGTATCTACATCCTGCCCTAATGCCAAGATCAACGTGTCTGCCTCTATGGTTTCGAACCGACCGGTGGGTTGTGGTCGTCCTTGATCATCAAGCTCGATCTCTTCCACCGTGAAGGAAGTATCGTCCATTCGCGCAATTGATCGAAGCCACCGGACGGTGACTCCTTCTTCAAGCGCTTCAGCGAGTTCGGATTCATGTGCAGGCATATGTTCTTGATCTCGGCGATAGATAATGACAGCCTCCTGCGCTCCTAACCGTGCGGCGGTGCGCGCGGCGTCGATCGCTGTGTTACCACCACCATACACGGCAACACGTCGACCGATTTTCGGAGCGTCTTCACTCTCAACGGCACTAAGAAAGCTTATTGCGTCCATGATCCGTCCGGCATCTTGGCCTGGAATTCCAATGCGTTTGCTCAGATGCGCTCCGATCGCCAGAAACGTCGCATCAAACTTTCCCTCTCGAACAACCGCTTCAAGATCTTCAACTCTGGTATCGCATTTAAAGATGACCCCCATCTCCAAAAGTCGTGCAACTTCCGCATCAACAACGTCCCGTGGCAAACGGTACTTTGGAATGCCATATCGCATCATCCCTCCGATCATCGGACCGGCCTCATATACCGTCACATCATGACCAAGCCGACTGAGATGATAGGCGGCCGAAAGCCCGCTAGGCCCAGCACCCACAATCAATACTTTCTTCCCCGTCGGTGGATCGGGTTCAATCTTCCACCCTTCTTTAACTGCCTGATCTCCAAGAAACCGTTCAATGGCATGAATGCTGACGGCCTCGTCCAGATCTCCTCGATTGCAGGACGTCTCACAGGGGTGATAACAGACCCTCCCGTGGATGGCAGGGAAGGGATTGTCATCCATAAGAAGGCGCCATGCATCCTCGTAGCGACCCTCCTCCGCTGCGAACAGCCACGCTTGAATGTTTTCACCAGCTGGGCATGCGGCATTGCACGGAGGCATGCGGTCGATATATGACGGTCGCATGGTACGCCACGTACCAGTATGATTGGCTTTGCTTGAGTTTGGATCGAGGGAAATTGCAAACGGTTTTTCCATAAACAGAACCTCAGATGGATAGACTGAAGGCTAAAGGCTGAAGGCACAAACAGCCCACTAAACTCCATTCAATAGGAAGCAAACTAGGAGAGATAACAGACCTTTTATTGCACATTGTTAACGGGATCATCTGCTTCCACCTTCAGTCTTCAGCCTAAACACCTACATCGCTTCAACTAA
>JAJDBL010000070.1 GCA_029261375.1 Nitrospirales bacterium | reverse complement strand
CGACTGCGTCTCCGGTGTGCAGTCCGATACCGATTTCAAATGGTTCCTTTCCTTCTGAGGCCCATTTTTCATTGAGTTCTTTTAGTCGCCTGCGCATGGCGAGCGCACAGGTGATTCCGAGTTCTGCATGATTAGGCTGTTCAATGGGCGCACTCCAGTATGCCATCACGGCATCGCCCACGAACTTGTCGAGTGTTCCATCCGTACGAAAGACCTCCTCGGTCATTGCCTGAAGGTATTCATTGAGCTGGACCACGATTTTCTCAGGCTCATCTCGGTGTTTTTCGGAGAATGTCGTGAATCCTCGGATATCCGAAAAGAGGAGGGTGACCTCTCGTCGATAGCCACCAAGCTTGATCGCATCAGGGTGTCTGATCAACTCCTCAACAATGCGTGGGTTCACAAAACTAGTGAACATGGAGCGGATTTCCTTCGCTCGGCGTTCTTCCGTCATGTAACTCAGGACGGTGAGTGCGATGTAGCACAAGAGTATCGTGAGGAGGGGATATACAAGACTGATCCACAGTCCTGAAGCAACGAAGAGATATTGGGCGAGAAAAAGATACCAGGCCAGAAACCCAATGACAGCTGCCGTCCCGTACAACCCTCTGACGTTCGGAATAATCAGTCCTGCCAGTAACCCTCCGAGAATAATCGCAATGAGATCGACGACCTTGAGCAATTCGCTGCGATGAAGAAATTGACCGTGAATGATGTTCTCTGCGACGGCCGCGTTGATTTCCACCCCGGGAATATTAGCGTCGAATGGACTGACTCGAAGATCATATCCGCCTATCGTTGTCGTTCCAACGAATACGATTTTCCCTTCGAGTGTTCCCGGCAGAAGCTCATTCTTAAGAATGGCTGCGGCTGAGTAGTAGGGGAAGCTTCGCTGCTGCCCATAATGGTAAAGCAACATGCGGCCTCGTTCGTCCGTTGGAATGGTAATGTCACCAAGCGTCACTGACTCAGCGAGGTGGAGCGACATTTGACTCCAGGGAATATCGAGATAGGCTTGTGCGACGGCAAGCGGGAGGGAGGGAAAATAGTCGTCGTTATATTTCACTGTCAGCGCGCCATATCGAATCACTCCGTCACGGTCCTGGGTCGCGTAGACATGTCCTAACCCACTCGCCTGCCTCGCCAGTTCTGGAAGTGGAGGCAGGATGTCGGTGGCTTCCAGTGGGTCAAAGATCTTATCGCGGGACGCGCCCTTCACGATATTAAATACGTAACGGCCGATTTCAAATGGGGTCTCTGATTGCTGTGGCGTTGTTTCCGCTGTCACTTGCGCATAGTTGGGACCGTGACCACTGCCGCCGATAATTGGTGCGAGTGCCATAACGACGTTTCCGGCCTCTCCGATGGCATCTGCAAACAAGGCATCTGTTGACGCCTCCAGCTGCTTCTTTTCCAAGACTTTGCTAAAGCGACTTTCATCAGAATCTAGTGCTGTAATTTCTCGTTGAAGGTCTTGGATCGTCTTGAGGCGATCCGTGATCTCCGGCTCGCTATAAATGATGTCGACGCCGATCACTTTCGCTCCCGCAGAAGCTATTCCCCGAATCAGGTCGCCCATCCGATCCCGTGACCAAGGCCATCGACCGAATTCCGCAATACTTCTCTCATCAATGGCTATGATCACGATCGTGCCGCTCGTTGAAACTTCCCCGCGCGTGAGGAAGCGTGAATCTAATGATTTATTCTCAAGGTCATCGAGGAGCCGAGGGCTGATTAAATACAGGATCACCATAATGGCAGTGACTCCTGTCGCCACCCAGAATCCCCACATTCTGATGCCGCCTGGCTTTCTCCAATTCATGGCAGGCGTGTGGGGTTGTGGGGTATCAACGAAGTGTCGTATCGGCTAGGCATGTGTGCAGAGAGGCAAACGTAATGGTGATGGAGTATACCTGTTTCGGTTCGAGAGATTAAGGAAAAACGAAGGTGGTCTGCGGGAAGTGGTACGGGTAGATGGAAAACTAGTTCGTTGTGACTTCGCTTTCGCCCATTGTAACTGGCAGGCAGCCGCTGGACGCGACACAGGTTGTTGATCCGGAGGGGGCAAGAAGAAAACCTCCACCAAAGGAGGCACTAAATGAGAAGTTTCCCATCGTATCTATGTTGTTGCCAGGAAGAACAGCGGCAATAGCGGAGGCTAGTGCATCGGGGTCAATGGAGATTGTTGGTCCCACTGCTGTGGCAATGGTGCCGACGTTTGCAAGAACCAACGCAATCCCGCTCCCTTGAGCGTCCTCTCCGAAAAAGTTGATCGTTGCATCACTTGGGATGGTGACAAGTGTGGACATTCCTGTGTTTCCGATGAGTACCGGGGAAAGTTTCAGTGACAGTTGGCGATTATCTCCAGGTGTCTGCGAGGAGAGCGAGAAGTCAAAATGTGTTGTCAAATCGCCAAATCCGGACACCGGTTCGAACGTGAGATTGAGCTTGAGACTGGACGCAAGTCGTGTTGCAGTCGGCGTTCGAAAGGTCGCGACTCCATTGGAAATTGATGTCACCTCGATTGCCTCCGACCCAACGGCGTCAACCAGTTCAAGTGAATTATCGCGCAGCGTCACGGAAGAATTAACGGAGACGTTTGGACCGATGGCTCTCACGTCATCCACTAGCATGGTGGCCGGGTTGTTATTTCCCCCACCATTGAACATGACGAACTGGATGGAGACAATCTCGTCGATGAGCCCGTTCGGTACCCCATTGGTTTGAGCATTGATGGGAAGATTAGAAAAATCCTGTAAAAAGCTTCCCCCAGCCGACGTGAGCGAAATTCTAAATGCATATTCCTGTAGAGACGAAGAGAGCGTTTGAGCAAATGACGTGAAACTCTCTCCATCTTTGTCATTCACAAGGACGCTGACCATTTCTCCAGCTCCGGCTGTCTGTTGGGCAAGGAACGACAAAATTCCTCCAGCCAGTGGAATTGAATTCCCATGTGTTTTTCGTGCCGTGCCAAACCCTCCTCCGAATGCTTCTGTCCCAGAAACCTGGCCTTTCCCGCCGAGGAAGAACATGGGGCTTCCTAGATTTAGCACGCTGAAATCAGCCGTGATGCCAAACGCTTGCGACCCGGTGGGCTCACCTCCAGGGAAGATGCCAGCGACTTGAGTGGAAGTGTTGACTGGTAAGCCGCTCAGGTCGAGACCCAGAAATTCTGGGATACCAATGGCTTCGTCTCCTTCGGAGTCAAGGATTGTCAGCGGATTTATTGTGGCAATAACACCTGTTGGTAGAGGATCGTTGACGTTGATAGCTTGAATGTTATACCCGTCGACGGCTTTTACGCTCGTTAGGGGCTCAAAGTTCTCGGTGAACACTTTTGCAGTTGCCGATACCTCGGTAAAAAACGTCCATGTCAAATCAGTAGTGAACACGGGATTGGCGTTTGGCTCGCGTACCCCGGTGGTGAGCTGGGCGGTGTACGATGTCCCCGGTGTCAGGGGCACTGGCGTCGCAAGGGTGCCGGGAATAAACATTGCGGTGCTGGAGGTCGCGTCATAAAAGACGGCACCAGGCACGGAGGCGCCAGAGTCAGTTTCTGTGAGCAGAAAGTTGCCTGCTGGGGGGATGATGGTTGTCGTCGCGATAGGTTTTGAAAATGTCGCGCGTATGGTGGTGGATATGGGAACTCCTGTGGCTTCAGCCGCCGGAGCTGTAACTGTCGTGAAAAATGCCGCGTCAAAACGCCTCAGCAAGATCTTGACTGTTGCGACACCGCTCTGAATAACGTCAATCCCTGCCTGTTCGCCTCTGAAGCGTGCAATTCCCAATGCATCAAAGGCCGTCACGGTAAACGTATAGCTATTGGCGACTTGAAGGGTAATAAGAGCATCCAGGAGCACCTGATTGGGCGCAATCGGGATCACCGTACTACTCGGTGCGGCGATATCAGGACTCGTAGCGTCTATTGTAATAGAGGTGACTTCCAATGGGATGAGGGCTTTGGGGCCAGCACGATTTGGTACACCACGAATGCTGATTCTTACCGATGAAGTGTCAATGGGTGAGTGCATCGCGCCCTCCTGCGTATCTTGAGCGGACGCCGGAGTGACTGAGAGGAGAAGGAAGAATGCGGAGATGAGAGCGAACAGGCTTCTCAGGCCCGTCGATGGCGTGTATCCCCGTGAACGGAATCCGAATTCATTCGTACGTACCATATTTTCATCGTACACGTGTTTGTTTTTGATACGTTTACACACGGCTTGATCTACGTTCGCGTCAGGCGCCTGGTGATTGGCATCCGTCGTCACTGCGTCAGGAATGATGAAAAGAAGGACAATCCCAATCGAGCTCCAGCGAGGCTCTTAACCCCAATCGTTACCGTTAGGGTGTAGTCAGTTAAAGGGCTGAGCGCAGCTGTTGGGGTGAATTTGGCTTTGTTGAGTATCGGATCAAACGTGACTGCCCCGCTAATAAGACCGTTGGGACCTGTCAAGACGATCGTATCCGTGTGAATTGTCGTGGGATCAATCACATCCAGTGGATCTGCAAGATTGGCCTGCCCAAAGGTCACTTCAATGGGGGTTGTGATAGGAACGTTCAATGCAAGATTTGCGGGGAGTACCGCTTGAACCGTAGGCGAACCAGCGGCGACCGCTGAGGTGATGAATGACCATGAAAATTCTGTGAGTGCGGTTCCATCCGCTCCGAGAATGCTATTCGTGAGCGTTGGTGTACAAATCGTTCCAGGGGGTAAAGGTGTGGTTGGTCTAAAGGTTGCCGTACGTAGCGCTGCATCATAGGAGACCGTTCCGGCGACAGGTCCCCCAGACAAGCAGTTCACAATAAATGTTGTCGCGCTTAATGTTGTAGGGTCTATAGTAACGTCGAAGATCCCTTCAACAACGGAACTTATTTGAATTGACACACTGCCGGGAAATGGCACCACCGTGAGGAGTTGTGGAGGAAATGCTGCTTCGACTGGAGCCCCTTGTACAGGAGGTGGAGGAGCAAGCACTATCCCGTCGCAGTTTTCATCGACTGTGTTTCCTGGAATTTCTGGCGCATCAGGATTGATGAGAGGATCGTTGTCGTTGCAGTCGATTGGTGGGTCACTGACTGTAAAGCCGTCGGTGTCATTGTCTGTCGTCTCGGGATTTGTAGGGCTCTCGTTGTCGGGGCCAGTGGGAGGAGCATTCCCTGTTCCGCCAGGATCGAGCACGATGCCATCACAGTCTTCGTCAATGGCATTCCCGGAAATTTCTGTCGCACCAGGGAATGCTTGATCATTCTGGTCATCGCAATCCCCCTGATTGACGGAAAACCCATCTCCATCCAAATCTAGATCGTCACCTGCCACCGGGGGTTCAGGTGGAGTTGGGATCGCTGTTTCGGTAAAAAACGAGAACACAAAATTCTGTGCGAGATGGTTTCTCGATATGTCGTTGGCAAGGGTTGTCATTCGCACCGTAATTTCAGCCGGGCTTGCTAACGCGCCCTGAGGAAGTATCCCCACAAACGTCGCTCTTCGGCAAGGCACATCGCAGCTAACGACACCACTAAGTCTTCCAGCTGGTCCGAACACTTCGAAGCTCGTCTCATCTATTGATGGAGATTCCATATCCCTATCAAAGTCAATGGTAATTGAGCGAGTTGCACTAACATTGATTTCGCCGTCCTGAGGGCTCGTTGTCGTGATTGCGGGGGCAGTTTCGTCTATTGCAATCAACTGGATATTAACTGGGATAATCCCGTTTGCGACGTTTTGAATATCGGTAACCGATTGTTGGCCGCTGAATAGT
>JAJDBL010000069.1 GCA_029261375.1 Nitrospirales bacterium | reverse complement strand
ATTTGTGTTGGGGATGGGGATGGTCAGTATATTGTGAACGCGGAGGGGCAAAGGGTTGCGTTACCACGTGGTGCGACGGACGCGTCGCTGACTCCGTATCATGTTGACCGATCGAAACTCTTCGTGGAACAACGGTTCCGTCACGTCGATATTGTCGATGTGGAGGTGATTCTGGCAAACATTGAGTACACACGGTTCCCCGTGCCAGAAAAACAGGAAATCGATGACGCGGGAGAATACCCCGCACTATTGCGAGCTGCCGACTTGATCGGACAATTAGCTGATATTGACTATCCACGAAAAAGTACGGCGTTGTACGCAGAGTTTCTTGAGACCGGGATCGCAGGAACCCTCGGATATCAGTCCGCGGCTGACTTGCGCGAGAGCTATCCAAAGTTTTTTTGGGAGGTGGTCAGTCCCAGGATCCAGCCAGCTTTAGGATATCTTCGGGAGACTCAAGAGGGAAAGCGATGGGTCGCGGTGCTCTATGCTCATGTGTTTGAAGAAGAACACAATGTCTTTGCGCTTGGCGCTGAGCGCGGTGATACTTTGGGCTGACTGCGAGCTGTTGAGCCCGCAGCGAGATCGAGTCACCACCGCCTTCTTTATGTCTGAACGGGTCCGTCGCGAAGACTAAGCGATCTCACCTATCACGTCGTGGCACCTGTTGGGCGCGAGACGTGCGCACTGTGTCGGTGAACGTTTGGTTGTGGTGGGACGGCCGGGATGCTATGTCCCGAAGTCCCAGTATCGGTTGAGTGCACGCTCTTCGATGAAAATATCTTTTTTGGTAACCGTCACGAATTCGGTGTCCTGAAGCACCCTCATCGCACGACTGACGCTTTCACGAGTACAGCCAATCATCTTGGCGAGATCGCGATTCGATGGGCGGTTCTGAAGAATTAAGCGGGCAGCCGGCCGTTCTGGGTCGTGTTCGCTGAGGCGAATGAGGCAACGAATGATCCGTCCATACACATCAAACATCGACATCGATCGAAGTTGTTCAGACATCTCACGAACGCGCTTTGAGAGAGTCATGAGGATTTTCATGGTGAGTGAGTGGTGGTGTTGAATAAGATCCATGATGGGGTCCCTTGCCACGCGAACCAACTCGCAGGCTTCCATCGTGATAATCGTCGCGGATCTTGGGGTTCCCTCGAGAAGGGACATTTCCCCGACATAACTCCCCGGTCCCAAGAAGGCCAGAATCAGTTCTTGGCCATGCTCCCCTAAGAGCACGACCTTGATCTTTCCGGAGAGGACGACGAGTAAATAATCTCCCGGATCACCTTCATAAAATATGATGTTGTTCTTCTTGTACTGCATCTGTTGGGACGAGCTGAGGATAAGGTCAAGTTCGGCGTCCGACAGATCGGAGAAGAGGGGGATACGTCTGAGAAAATCTTTGCGAAGCATCTGTGTCTTTCCGTGAAAGCGGTAGTGTTCACGGTCTAGCTGAAAATGTCAAATAGAATAGGGGAACGCTCTGGTCGTGGCTATTTGTATGTTGGCCAAACGCTGTTTGCAGATTGTCGAAGGTGCCTGCGTAAGGGAGGTTGTGGTGTACGTGCGTGTCGCTTAGGTCTCGTTGACTGCGCGGTCAAGTTATACAGAGTGTGCATGAACGCTCGGTCGTAGCCGATCAACACGAAAGATCTCGAGCTCTCCGATGCCTTTCATCGAGACCATTCCCAATGATGTCCCATCGCACGCGTCTGCGACCGTCGCCCACGCATTGGCGCTCATCGTGACCGCGCTTGGTACACCATTCCCCTCGACGCGTTGCGCGGTGTTGACGGTATCGCCCCAGACATCAAACACGAAGGTTCGTTTCCCGACGACGCCGGCAAACACCGGCCCAACATGGATACCGACCCGAATTTGCCATGGACTGTCGTGTTGTTGAAGGGCATCGATCATGTCTAGCCCACAGCGGACGCTGTTCAAGACGGGATTGTCTGCCGGAGTGAGCAATCCGGCGGTCGCCATAAAAGCATCCCCAATCGTTTTGATCTTTTCCAGTCCGTGTTGCACGCTGAGTTCTTCAAAGCGTTCCACCATGTGTTGGAGATGAAGAAGGACGTTTTCAGGCGGGTACTGGTTGCAGTATTGGGTAAACCCGACGACATCACAAAACACGACTGCCACGTTGTCATGTTGACGAGGGGTGACAGTGTTCGTCTGTTTCAACTCTCTCACTGCGGTATCAGGAAGGATGACGTGTAAGAGTTCGTCGGCGCGTTTTCTCTCGATTTCAATCTCCTGGAGGTGCAGCACTTCACGGTCGCGAAGCCGTTTCTTCTCCAAACATGCACCCACGCGAGCTCGCAACAGGGTGGGATTGCAGGGTTTGGGGAGATAGTCTTCCGCTCCAATTTCAATGCATCGCACGACGCTATCCATTTCATCCAACGCCGACACCATAATGACCGGGATATAGCGTAGGTGTACATCTTCTTTCACGTGTTCCAGCACTTGGATTCCATTCATACCCGGCATCAGAATATCCAACAAGAGGAGGTCAAAAGGCTGAGCGCTCATGAGTTCCAAGGCCTGGCGTCCGTGAGCCGAAACCGTCACCACGTGACCGTCTCTCTCGAGGCGGCGAGAGAGCATGTCC
>JAJDBL010000068.1 GCA_029261375.1 Nitrospirales bacterium | reverse complement strand
TGTGTGAGCGCTTAGGCGAATAGACTGAAGGTGGAAGGCTGAAAGGGTCAAACAGGTCTGCTACCAACGACCGCTGGTGTGCGCAACGTCATGAAGGGCAACATGAGAACACTACAGATTGTTGTAATGATTGTCGGCGTGTTGTTCCTGCATGCGTCTCACGCACCAGGTGCACAACCCAGCCACTCGGTGAATGTTATTGACCCGTTACGGAAAGATATGGAAATTGAGCTCGCACTAAGCGCCCTTCCGTCCCATCTCAGAGACGATGCCACGATGTATACCTTGAACCCCAAGAAGGGGTTTGAAGTTACACGCACGGGTACCAACGGGTTCCACGCGTTCGTCATTCGAACTGGGCCGGGAGCATTTCGGGCGTCATGGCCGTTTACGAAGTATCCCGATGACATTATTGGCCCATTTTCTTTCGACAGTACTGGCGTGAATGCACAGATGAAGATGTTATTTGATGTTGCGGAGATGCAAGCACAAGGCATGCAGCCAGGAGACCTCAAACGAACGATTCACAAACGTTACACGGCTGGGTCTTATCGCGCTCCAGCACGAACTGGTGTTGCCTATATGCTTTCACCGATGTTTCGGACCTACCAAAACCCTGAAGAATCCGACACCGTCATCACTATGAATTATCCCCACTACATGTACTACGCCCCACACGTCACTAATGCAGATGTTGGCGGGAAGATGATGAGTCCATATTCCTTTATTATTGATCCAGGACCCCATGGATTTATCGTTCAAGGCGTAGGCCAAACCGAAACAGCCGCGATCACTAAAGAATATGAGTCGATGCTGACACGACTCTGTGACTTAAAATCGGCGTATTGCCTCACGAAATAGGCTAAGGGAAGGCCCTCTCCCATTCCATCATGGGGAGAGAGGACTGCAGGAGGACTTACGGCGTCGCAATGTCGTCGGCAGACAACGGCTGGTAGGCATCTCCAGAACCAAGCCATTCAAAATGCTCAGGCTGAATCAGTGTCGCGAGAAGTTCGAGTCCATCGACCACTCGTGGGCCGGGTCGTGCGAAGTAGCTGTTTGCGTCAACAGCGTACACTCGCCCGGTTTTTACGGCAGGGATCTTTGACCAGCCCGGATGTTGCGTCAGGAGATGCGCCTGATTCACGGTGCCTTCAAGATCGTATCCGCAGGGGTTAAGAATCAACACCTCGGGTGCGTATTCAACAACACGCTCCCACGGTATCCGTAGCGACGGCTTTCCCTTTTCTGCCAAACCATCCACCCCACCGGCTAACTCAACGAGTTCTGGCATCCAATGCCCGGAACAGTATGGGGGCGTGAGCCACTCCATGCAGAACACACGAGGATGCAATTGCCATGCGTTACGCTTGCTGGAAACAGCTTCGACACGACTTCTCAGGCTCGCTACCAGCTCGTCTGCTTCGTCATGCGTTCCAGTTTCCTTCCCAACCTGAACGATCGTTGTGAAGATGTCAGTGAGATTCTTCGGTGTGAGCCACACGACATGTGCTGGCGGCGAAAGCATGGGAAGCACGCGCGAGACTTCGTCGCCCGATGGTGCACACACCTGACATAAATCTTGCGTGAGTATCATGTCCGGCGCCAGCTCACGCAAGAGCGCCTCGTCGACCTGATAGAGGCTCTTTCCGTCTTTAAGATGCTGGCTTATAGCTACATCAATTTCCGCTGGGGTGAGCACCGAGGTGTCAATCGAAGACCTGACAACGACTGGCTTTTTCTTCACTTGCCGTGGGTAGTCACACTCATGCGTGACGCCGACGATATGCTCTTCCAAACCCAGCGCATATGCAATCTCTGTCGCGCTGGGAAGAAATGAAATAATTCTCATGGCTACATATCCCTAACAAAGCACCGTGCAGCAGTTTATAGCAGTTTTTGACAGTTCTGTTTCGTAATTCCTCCTACATCCCGTCAACGCAAACCAGACAATGCGGGTGTGCCGATTGGCCTTGAGATCAAATATGCCACACGTTTTCAGGCAGATGGCACCGAGGGTGAGTGCTATCTATCCACGTGTCCAGAAATGTTCAGGCTCGCCCTGCACCTTTGCCACCCAGCGCGCGAAGACAAACAACGCGTCACTCAGTCGATTCAAATAAATGAGCAATGTCGGAGCCACTGATTCCTTACGCGACAAGGTTACGCATTGTCGCTCCGCGCGACGACAGATGGTTCGCGCCATGTGAAGAACACTTGTGGGTTTACCTCCTCCGGGCAAAATAAACTCTTTGAGAGGTTCAAGTTCGTCATTCATCCAATCGATGACGTTCTCCAAGCGTGTGACATCGTCTGCCGTGACTTCAGGCATGTTGGGAAAACTCGCTCCTGGGGCCGTCGCCAGGATTCCTCCAACGTCAAAGAGCTTGCTCTGTATGATATGTAGCTCTTTGTCGAGCGTGGCCAATTTCAAACTACCGGCAAGATGTTCAGCAAGGAACGCGCGTGCTGTTCCTAACACCGCATTGAGTTCATCAACCGTTCCATAGGTCTCAACTCTCTGATCATCCTTCGATACTTCTTGTCCGCCAGCAAGTCGAGTCTTACCTGCATCACCGGTGCGTGTATAGACCTTGGAGATTCTCATACTCTGGCACTCCTCTTGTTAAGTGACTGCGTCGAAGGGATCAATGATATTTCGTTTTAAGAAACACATGTGGAGCACCCGAGTGCGGATTCGTGTCGATGTGTACCTCTGCTCCATACACTTCAGCAATGGTTTCTTCCCGAATCACTTCTGCCGGACTCCCTGCACGAAACACGTTTCCATCTTTTAATGCCACGACCCTGTCACAATATTCTCCCACGAGATTGAGATCATGCGTGACGATGCACACCGCACTCTGGTGCTTCCGTGCGAAGCCCACAAGCATGTCAAGCATACGTGTTTGATACTGAAGATCAAGATTTGCCGTAGGCTCATCCAACAAAAAGACGTCCGGACGTTGCGCCATGCACCGCGCGAGCAATACCCGACATTTTTCCCCTCCGCTTAATTCCAGAAATTGTCGTCCTGAAAACAGCGTTGTACAGGTAAGGTCGAGAACTTCTTCGGCAATATCATAGTCTTCGCTCGTTTCCCATCCCAACCCGTTTCGATATGGCGCCCGTCCCATCAACACCATTTCCTCGACGGAATAGTGAAAACTGATTGAAATCTCCTGGGGAAGCACGGCAATAGTTTGTGCAACATCGTTTTGTTTCATTGTCGCCAATGGCTGGGCGTCCACACGTATCTCACCTGAATCGGGAGTCAACACTTTCGAGAGCAGATTGATGAGCGTTGACTTCCCGCATCCATTCGGCCCAATGATTCCTAGAATCTCTCCGCGAAAGACGTCGAACGTCAGACCGTCAAGAAGGGATGTATCACCCGATGCACGATGACGCAGGTGGTCAAACGTGACGTCCTCGACACGTATGATCGGCTTCAATCTGCACACACCAAGGGATGGTTAAAACGGTCATCCAGCGTGGCCGCAGCGGCTTTGGCGCGCGGAGCGTACCGGGAGGTACGTGAGCACGACAACGAAGCGAGAACGCCACTGGTGACCTTTTTCAACATCTCATTACGTAAAACTATGTCGTGCCCGTTTGAGTAGTATGAGAAAAAATGGGCCTCCAGCCAATGCGGTGATGGCTCCAACAGGAAGTTCCGACGGGGCAATGATCGTACGTGCAAGCGTATCCGCCACAACCATCACGATCCCGCCGAGTAACGCGGCGACAGGGATTAACAAACGGTTATCCGATCCGAAGAGAAACCGCCCAATGTGTGGAATGATCAAGCCTACAAAGCCAATGAGACCGTTATACGCAACCGCAATTCCCGTGAGCAACGATGTCACAATCAACAGGAACCATTTGTAGCCTTCGACCTCGAGCCCTAACTGTTTGGCTACGGATTCTCCTTGTGCAAGCAAATCGAGATTCCTTGATTTCCAAAATAAGAGGCCAATACTTCCACACACGCACACTCCAATGATTCCCAGGACCCCCAATCTCTGGGTACTCACATTTCCCATGAGCCAGAAGACAATGCCGCGTGTTGCTTCCGCCGAGGAGAAGGTAATCAGCACCGCGATGACGGATGCTAAAAACGCATTGACGACAACGCCCGCTAACACCAATGTGTGCGGGTGCATACTTCCGTTTCGATGGGCAATCATCACCACGACAGTCGCACTGAGTAATGCCCCAACGAATGCGGCAAGGGGAAGAAAGGGCCATCCGAGCATCAACGCGATCACCGCACCGCATGCTGCGCCACTTGAGATTCCCAACAAATAGGGGTCGGCTAAAGGATTACGTAACATCGATTGAAACGTGGCACCGGCGGTTGCCAGCGCCATACCTACCAACATCGCCATCAACACGCGGGGCCCACGGAGCTCAAGAACGATAATCTCGTGTGTATTTAATGATTGTTCATGGCCGCCCAAATGACCACCGAGCAGCCTTTGCCAAAGGATCTGCATCACGGACGAGAATGAGATGCTCACGGTCCCCATACATATCGCGGCAAGTGCAACGCATCCGAGAACGCACAGGAGACCGAACACGCCCCATCTCCATCTGGAAATTCGCTGAGTGCGACCTGCGCCTAATGCCATGCCAACTCCGGATGCAGCACCCGAGCGATCTCTTGAACGGCAAGCACAGATCGAGGTCCATGACGTGCGAAGTACGCGTGATTGATGGTATGGACCCGGCCTTGTTTCAAGGCACGGAGATGCCGCCATCCTGGACGCACTGCAATCATTTCAGGTGACGCAAGACCAGGAACTATGCCTCCCCCAGGAAGCAATATCACGGAGGGATCGCGTACCAGGACAAATTCTGTATCGATACGTGGCGAGCGTCCGGGAAGCGAAGCAGCAATGTTGGCACCACCCGCAAGCTGAAGCAGATGACCTTCAAATGATCCTCCCGGCACGGCAATGATTGGATTCGCCCATAGCTCGCAATAGAGAGATACAGGAGTGACAGTTCTCAGCTGCAGTCGGACCTCCTCAAGAGACAAACGCATCCGTTGCACGAGATTGTTCGCTGCATCAGTCGAATCTAGAAGCTGACCAAGGGATTCAATCACGTGGTAGAGATCATCAAATATCATCGCGGTGGTCACCGGAAACACCTCAATTCTCAACCCCAGTTCTCGAAGCCGCGTGACGGACCCATTTACTAACTGGGATTGATCAGCAACGATCACATCAGGCTCAAGAGCGACGATCGCTTCGAGGTTCGGATTGATCAATCCGCCGACACTGGGGAGCTGCGTGACTTCAGGAGGAAAATCATCAAAGTCGCTGACCCCCACGACACGAGCCCCAGCATCCATGGCGAAGATCATTTCCGTGAGGGATGGAAGGAGGGAAACGACACGAGTCGAGGTGCTCTCGCCAATGATAGGAGGAGCGGCGATTGCCACGGATAGAAATGGCGACCCTCGTTCCCAGTGTGATGTCAGAACAACACCAACAACGAAAATTGAGAGAAAGACGCCTGTGACCCGTGTCATGAACATCATCAATTCTTCCGCACTACTTCACGTGGGGTCGCTCAAAACGTGAACTTCAACCCACCAAACGCAGAACGTCCGAACGTTCCGAACCCAAGTACTTCCTCGTATTGCTGGTCGAAGAGATTCTCGACTCTCACAAACGCCTGGATGTGCTGCGTAACGTCATAACTTCCGGCGAGATTGACCAGCCCGTAACCCTGAACTTCATTCACGTTCTCATTGTCACTAAATGAATCGCCAATGAGAAAAATATCTGTATTGAGATGCAGCTCGGCGACCGGCGAGTATCCAACGTTCACACTTCCTTTATCGACAGGCCGTCGCGCCAGACGACGGTTGGTGTCTTGATCCCGGGAGGTGGTGTGCGTGTAGTTCGCGCCAATATCGAGTCCGTCTATCGGCGAGAATTGGACATCGACTTCGACGCCCTGAGCTCGCGCCTTATTGATATTCATCGGAAGCGACACTCCGGCGTCAGCGTCAATGGTGCTCGCAATCAAGTCGTTGAATGAATTGTAAAAATAGGTTGCGCCAACGAGCAGCTTCCCTCCAAACAGGACCTGCTCAACGCCTGCGTCGACGCCCTCGCTTGTTTCCGCTTTCAGATTCGGGTTTCCAGAAAAAACAATCCCGCCAAAATTGACCGCCGGAAAAAAGAGGTCATTCAATGAGGGCCCGCGGAACCCTGTTCCATAGCTTGACCGAATCGTGGTTCCGGTTTGTTCGATCACATACGCTCCACTGGCTTTGTACGTGGCTTCGTCACCGAAACGGTTATTGGAATCGAACCTCCCGCCAAATACCAGAGACAAAGCATCCACGGGATTCAGTTGAACTTGGCCGTACCCGGCTTGATTTAAGATGGTCTCGCGGAACGAACCAGCAATATTCCCTACCTGATCTTCGAGCTCATACCCAGCAGTGACAATGACGGCATCTGTAATCGTGATGTCATGTTGCCAATCAAGCCGTCGTCCCTGAATATCGATACGAAAGCTGTTATCAGCTGGAGGACTGAACGCTGTGGCGGAATCCAAGTCTTGGGCATTGAGGTCATCATCATTCAGGGACAACTGAAGGCGTTGATCCCACCATGACGTGATTGGCTTCGACAATGTGAGCGCTGCGATAATCGTATCGCGTTCCTGTACGGAATTCGGATCATCTGCTGGAAGCAACTGCCCCGCGTCAGTAAACAGGAACTCGCTATCTGAATCAGTATTGGCATTGGTGTAGCGACCGGTAAAATCGATACGCCCATCTCCGAACACGTTTAGGCCAAACCTACCGGAAACCGTCGTATTGTCGTACCCGTCACCCTCAGAGTTTCCGCGGTCGTCATTTGCTCGCGAAATTCCATTGGAATCGATGCGGGACATCGACAGTGCATAATCAACTCGTTCCGTTCCGCCACTCACACCCGCACGTTCGTGAAAAGTGTTAAATGATCCAAATTCAGACGAGAGGAAACCGCTGACCTTGCCACTCCCACGCTTTGTAATCACGTGGATCACCCCACCGATCGCATCCGACCCGTACAGCGTACTCTGTGGTCCCCTAATCACCTCAATTCGCTCGATGTTGTCGACGGTCAAGTCGGAGAAATCAAAGGCTCCGTTTGTCGGGCTATTCACTTG
>JAJDBL010000067.1 GCA_029261375.1 Nitrospirales bacterium | reverse complement strand
CGTCGCGTTCGTCGATCTCTTAACGATGCAGCACGGCACGCACTGGGTGACGAACTTTCTTGGTCAGCAACTGATATTCGGCCAAGTTGATTCATGGACAATGGTGTTCGCGTACATCTTCGTGATCAATACGTTCGCTGGAATTCTCTATTCACTCCATCTGGAAAAACCGGATGAGCACATCGCCACGTTTGTCTACTCCGGAAGCTCGTTGGGAGTGGTGTTCGCGGGCGATCTGCTTACATTGTTCATTTTCTGGGAACTCATGGCGTTTTCTTCTGTCTATTTAATTTTGGCGAGAAGAACTCAACGCGCGCAAGACTCTGCATTTCGATATCTCTTGGTCCATATCTTCGGCGGGCTCGCGCTCTTAGGCGGCATCGTCGTGCAAATTACAACGACGGGGTCGAGCGCCTTCGTCTGGATGGAGCTGGATGGCTTGGCTTCCTGGTTGATCTTTATCGGGTTCATCTTGAATGCGGCAATTCCACCACTCAGCGCGTGGCTACCTGATGCGTATCCAGAGGCGACGGTCACCGGGTCAGTGATCTTGAGCGCGTTCACCACGAAAACTGCAGTGTATGTGCTTGCGCGAGGCTTTTCAGGAACGGAACTTCTAATTTGGTGCGGCGTTGGGATGACCCTCTACGGAATCGTGTGGGCGATTCTGGAAAACGACATGCGGCGCATCCTCGCGTACAGCATTATCAACCAAGTCGGATTCATGATCACCGGCATCGGGATTGGAACAGAGATGTCACTGAACGGGACGGCTGCGCATGCGTTCTGTCACATTCTCTACAAGGCTCTGCTCTTCATGTCTGCAGGATCTGTCCTGTATATGACTGGAAAGAGTAAGTGTACGGATCTTGGCGGGCTCTATAAGACAATGCCGCTGACCATGATATTTGGAGTCGTCGGAGCCCTCGCGATATCCGCGTTCCCGTTCACCGGCGGATTTGTCAGTAAATCGTTAATTCTCCAAGCGGCAGGCGACCAGGGCATGGTGATCGTCTGGCTCATGCTTGTGCTCGCTTCGGCAGGCGTCTTTCTACACGCGGGCATTAAGTTCCCCTGGTTCGTGTTCTTCGCAAAAGATTCCGGCATGCGTCCCAAGGAACCACCGAAGAATATGTTGCTCGCCATGGCGTTCCTGTCATTTCTGTGTATCTTCCTGGGCGTATTCCCTGGGTTTCTCTACGCACTTCTTCCGTTTCAGGTGGACCATGCCCTTAACCCAACACAATTGGTATGGCTCTCTGGATTCCTTGCCAATCAAGTCGGCTTCATCCCGTACACGCTGGATCACGTCGTAAGCCAGATGCAGATTTTGATGTTCTCCGCCCTGGCGTTCTTCCTGTTGCTTGGCCCACTGCAACGGACCAAAACGATTTCATTGGATACCGACTGGTTTTATCGACGGGGTGGTCAGGGTTTCCAGTGGTTCGCGGACAAACCGATCGTTGCCATGGAAACCATGATTGGCGGTGCGTATCGATCCGTCGTGATCAACGCGACTAAACGAGTCGCGACCTGGTCGTATGCGTTTGATCGGCATGTGATGGATCGTGCCGTCAACGGTGTGGGAACGATGAACGGCGCCTGCGCAAATGCCACGGCATGGGTTGAAAAGAATGTCGTGTACGCCGGCCTCAACTGGACAGGGTATGCCTATCACATTTGGGCACGGGTGCTGAAGCTATTGCAGACCGGGATGGTACACCACTATGCGTTGACGCTCATCTGGGGTTTCGTCGTCCTCACGGGTCTCTCGTTAACGTGGATTTGGTTCTACGGTGCACCAACGGGGAACATTTTTAAATGATGAATCGATCAGGATTCCGCTTTCAACATCCGTCATTCCAGCAAAAGCGGGAATCCAGGAAGAGGCTGGATTCCGGGTCAAGCCCGGAATGACAAGTGGAAGAATGCTTTTTTTGAATCATGCTTGAAGAAATATTCGCAACCCCACAGATCGGATTCCCGATTCTCTCCGTCCTAGTGTTCTTCCCACTGGTAGGAGCGTTCGTGATCTGGATGTTGAAATCCGACGAGATCCTCGTCCGCGTTGCGGCAATTGCAGTAACCGGTATTGAGCTGGCGCTCACGGTTTGGCTTCTCTTGACGTTTAAGACGCACACCGCCGCAATGCAGTTTGTTGAGCAAATAGACTGGATTCCATCAATCGGCGTCAGCTATCACCTCGGCATCGATGGCATCAGTGTGCTGTTTGTTGGCGTGACTGCATTGTTATCGTTTCTCACCATGCTGTTCTCGTGGGATCTGACGATTGAAAAAATTAAAGTCTATGTCATGGCCTTGCTCGCTCTCCAATCGACGGTCATGGGCATTCTCGTGTCGTTGGACCTTGTCCTGTTCTTTGTCTTCTGGGAGCTCATGCTTATCCCAAGCTATTTCCTGATCAAGCTATGGGGAAGCGGCAACCTTCGGGAGCATGCGGCACTCAAATATGTCCTGTATACCCTGACGGGTAGTGTATTGATGCTGGTCGGGATCATCGTCCTAGATTTGAATTATCAAGAGGTCGCGCTCGCACAAGGCATACAGCCCGAGCACTCCTTTGATCTTCTCACGCTGCTCACTGTTCCTATGGAAGAAGACCGACAGATGCTTGTCTTCTGGCTCCTATTTTTCGGTTTTGCATTCAAGGCACCCATCTTTCCATTCCATACCTGGCTTGCGGACGCGTTGACCTCTGGCCCCGTTGCGGTATCCGTGGCCTTGGCTGGAATTAAGTTAGGCACGTATGGATTCTTGCGGTTTAGTATTCCGCTGCTTCCTGATGCCTCGCAAGTACTCCTGGTCCCGCTTTCGATTCTGGCGCTGGTCGGCATCATCTATGGCGCGTTTGTTGCACTTGCTCAGTCAGACTTACGACGCCTGCTCGCATTTTCGAGTATTAGCCATCTTGGTTTTGTCGTTCTTGGCCTATTTGCACTGAACTTTCACGGCATGCAGGGTGGGTTATTGCAGATGATCAATCTGGCCTTCACCACCGCAGGCCTCTTTTTTATTGCAGGGTTTCTCTACTCCCGAGGATTGCACTCCGATCTGACCCAATATGGCGGACTCATCAAACCCATGCCCGCGCTCGGAGGCTTCTTTGTCGTGATCGGACTGGCCTCAGTTGGCTTTCCGGGAACCAATGGGTTTGTGGGAGAGTTCTTGATTCTTCTCGGCGCCTTCCAAGTTCATTGGTCATTTGGTGCCGTCGGGGTGGTCGGGGTGATCTTAGGATTAGCGTATATTCTGTGGTATTACGAACGGGCCATGTTGGCTCCACCCCAACAGACGGTCATCAAAGATGATCGTGGGGGTGAGCGGCCTGTGGCGAGCTTACGAGACCTCAATCCAAGAGAATGGGTCATCGCCCTGTCGTTAACGAGTATGATTTTTTGGATTGGACTCTATCCGGCACCGTTTTTTGACATGATGGACGCATCGGTTCAGGCGGTAGTTGATCGTCTGGACCCTGCCACGAGGTTTGCCATAGTTCGATGATTGACGCCTGGCTTCTTCCACTAATTCTGTTTGCACCGATCGTTGGTGCCATTGTGCTGATTTTTATTCCGAATCAGCAGCGGTTCCTCATACAGATGATCGCCGCAGGCTCATCGTTTGTATCGTTCATTCTCTCGTTCTATCTACTCTATGCCTATGATGCGACCGTTGGGGGGTATCAATTCGTCCAACGTATCGAATGGTCGGGAAATCTCGGCATTTCCTTTGCGCTCGGTGTGGATGGGATTGCTGTCCCATTGGTCCTGGCTTCGGGGATACTCCTGTTCACGGGCATCTTTGTCTCATGGCATATCAAAGATCGACTCAAGGAGTTCTACGTTTCATTGCTCATCCTGGCAGCCGCGACGATTGGCGTGTACCTATCGCTCGATTTGTTCTTCTTGTATTTCTTCTATGAGCTTTCGGTGCTTCCGATGTATCTCCTGCTAGGAATGTGGGGGAGTCATACCAAGAGCTACAACGAGATGAAGGACACACAGAAACGTGATTTCGTCGGGTTCATCCTGAATTTCACGTCCAACAGCAAAGAATACGCGGCGATGAAACTAGTTCTGTTTCTGTCAGCGGGCGCAGTCGTGGCGCTGATGGGGATTTTGCTGATCTACGTTGGTTCAGGATTGAATACGTTTGATATTCCAACGTTGGCAGAACACGGGAAATTTTCCGGTACGATGGCGACAATCATTTGGCTCCTGATCTTCTTCGGGTTCGCATCGATTGCCCCGCTGTGGCCATTACATTCCTGGTCACCCGTCGGACACGCCGCGGCCCCGGCAGCCACGAGCATGCTGCACGCTGGCGTGCTGATGAAACTCGGGCATTTTTCAATCATTCGTGTGGGATACGAGATCCTTCCTGAAGCCACGCGAGACCTCATGCCGATCGCGGCAGTCCTGTGTGTGTTCAGCATCATCTACGGTGGCTGGGTCGCCTATTCACAGAACGACACGAAATACATCATCGGATACTCCAGCTCCAGCCATATGGGATACATCTTCTTAGGCATGGCAGCCCTCACCTATGTGAGCTTAACCGGGGCGGTGCTCTACATGTTCGCGCATGCGATGGCGACCGGTCTGTTGTTTGCGCTGGCTGGCTGGGTATACGACCAAACGCATACGCGAGATATTCCCTCCCTCGGTGGGCTCTCTCGAACCATGCCGTTTGCGACCGGCTGCTTTGTCGTCGGCGTTGCTGCGTCGTTTGGCCTGCCTGGAACCGTCAGTTTCATTGGCGAACTGATGATTTTGATGGGAAGTTGGAATAAATACCCTGTCCAGACCATCATAGCGGTGCTGGGTATTGTGGTGACATTGGCCTATCTTCTCCGCATGCTTCGCGGCGTATTTTTCCGAGACCCGAACCAAGAGATCCCGTACGAGGCAGAGTTGAAATGGGCTCATACGAGCGATACCAACGGCTTCGTGAATCGTATGCCGCTCATCGTCATGATGGCATGCACCATTTATTTCGGAATTTTCCCTGGCCAACTCATCGACGTCATCGGATCCAGCGTGGAGCCGCTCCTTGCAAAGATTCACGGAACCGAAGCCCTATCCTCTACGTCTCTGTCACCCGTTTTATTCCCTGATATCAGTACTTCAGCTCTTACCCCTCCCCCCTCTGTGGGGGAGGGTGGGGCGGTTCTCCTCATAGGAGGAAGCCCATGAATTTTACCCTCGAGCTTTCCGGGGCTGACCTCCTCCTTCTATTACCAGAGATCTTTCTGACCCTATGGATCTGCATGTTGCTCGCAGCGGATGCCGTTCCGTCACGCATCTCCAAGAAACACATCGGCAATCTCAGTGTGTTTGGACTCTACGCGACACTCGTAACCCTCTTCTGGTTCTATATCAACGGAAAGACAGGAAGCTTGTTCAATGGGATGTACCTCCTCGATCCCATGGCCCTCTATTTCAAAATATTCATCGTAGTGTCGACGATCCTCGTCGTCTCCATGTCGATAGAGGCGGTCGAGCGATTTCCGGCCTTTAAAGGCGAATACTATTTTCTCGTCTTGATGTCCGCGCTCGGCGCGATGTTAATGGCGTCAGCCAATGATCTCGTCAGTATCTTCGTGACCCTGGAATTCACCACCTTTGGATTCTACATCCTGGTGGCTTATCTTCGCGAGGATGCGAAGTCCAACGAAGCCGGTCTCAAGTTCTTCATCCTCGGAGCATTCACCGCGGCGCTGCTCGCGTTCGGAATTAGTTTAATTTACGGGGCGACCGGAAAACTCATCCTGACTGATATCGCTCAGGCGATGGGAACTGAGCCCTCAGTAGCGCTGATCGCTGGGTTCCTCCTCCTCTTTGCTGCATTAGGCTTCAAAATTGGCGCGGTTCCTCTCCACACCTGGATTCCAGACATCTATCACGGTGCTCCGACGCCCGTTACTGCATTTTTGTCGGTGGCCCCAAAAGGTGCAGCGCTTGCCATTCTCTTACGGATCTTTTTCGTCACCCTCGCAGGCTTTGCAGCAGAGTGGATCTGGCTGTTAGTACTGGTGGCAATTGTTTCAATGACCTACGGAAATATCGTCGCCATCGCACAGACCAACATGAAGCGACTGCTCGCGTATTCTGGAATCGCTCAGATTGGGAACGTCGTCATTGGGCTCGCCGCTGCGAGCAAGATGGGTGGGGAATCCATCATGTTTTATCTGTGGGCGTACCTCTTCGCGAACCTCGGCGCTTTTGGCGTCGTAATCGCCGTCGCCCATGTCATCAACAGCGAAGAGATTGAGGATTACAATGGCCTTAATCGGCGCTCGCCGTTTCTAGCGTTTGCCATGTTACTGTTTTTGCTTTCCTTAGCAGGCGTGCCGCCATTGGCAGGCTTCATTGCGAAACTGTACATCTTTGTGGCGGCGATGGAAGCCGGGCTGATCACCCTGGTCGTTTTTGGCCTGATCAACGTCGTCATTTCCATGTACTACTATTTGATCGTCGTAAAGAAAATGTACATCAACGAGCCCACCGACCCCACCCCGGTGACGGTGTCACCCATGATGAAAACCGCGATCGGCGTCGCGATGGCCGGAACACTGATCCTAGGAATCTGGCCTAAGCCATTCATGGACTGGACGGTCGATGCTACGAAGATGTTTGACCTGAACCTCCTTACCACGACCCACGCTTTTACCCTGCCATTCGGCGGGTAAGTCTGTTCTTCTCTCGTTTCGCCAGTCTAACTTTGTAAGGCGATGACCTAAAAATACTAATTATAAGTTAATTAGTATTTTTTTAGTATTTCCCTAATTTTCATCCTTCAACTATCTGAAATAATTGGTGTTTTACTTGTATTGGGTTTGGTTATTCGTTTGGCAATTCTAATTTCATGAAATGATATTTCATAAATACTAATTGTAACTAAATTAGTATTTTGTTAGTATTTATTGTCATATCTGGCTGCAAGTAGTTGAAACAGCTTCGATTTTATGTAATGAGTGAATTTCGACCAGTCCACAGAGTGCCAGTATTAAGATCAGATAATGGAAGCGTAGTAGGCGAAAATGAAGATCCCAGTCAAACCACCAACCCTTGAAGAGGTTTTACAGGCCCTAGCTAAGCCAGAAAAGGCTCAGCGTGTTGGAGAGATTCTTACGAGAGGGGGAGGCTCAGCACAGAGTGATAAGTATCATCATTGGGATAAACTCAGACGACTGTCTCCGCCCAGTGGGATCACGTCAGAGGAGTGGTGGACTGCAATTAAGTTTTCACGTGCGCAGGATAAGCGTTGGGTTTCTCTTCGAGACAAAGCAGGCAAGAATTTCTCATATTGTACGCCAGATCCTGTTCTGAAACTTCTACACGAGATCGACACAAGTACGACCGGCCCAATCGCGACGAGCGAGCCTGTGACTAACCCACAAACAAGGGATAGGTATATTCAGAGTTCTCTGATCGAGGAGGCCATCACGTCAAGCCAACTTGAAGGTGCCTCCACAACTCGTAAGGCTGCGCGAGACATGATTCGTTCAGGTCGTACTCCTCAAGATCTTAGCGAACGTATGATCCTAAACAACTATCGGGCTATTCAGTTGATTGGGAATTACAAAGCACAGCCTCTCACTCCGGACCTTATCTTTAAAATACATGACACTATTACCGAGGGAACATTAAAACATAATACACAAGGGCCGTATCTTCGAACGTCGCGTGACGGGATCGCAATATACGACGATCGCGACAACACTCTTTTGCATACTCCTCCAGACGCGACCGAGATTGAGGATAGAATGCGTGCTATGTGTGAGTTTGCCAATCGTGAAACAACGAGTGTATTCCTTCATCCGGTAATCAAATCGATTATTCTTCATTTCTGGCTCGCCTACGATCATCCATTTGTGGATGGCAACGGAAGATTGGCAAGAGCGCTTTTTTATTGGGCGATGTTATCGCAAGGGTTCTGGCTATTTGAGTTTTTGTCGATATCCCAGATATTGAGGCAGGCACCAGCAACATACGGGCGGTCATTTCTATACGTGGAAACTGATGAAAACGACCTTACATATTTTCTCCTTGCTCAGCTCAAAGTAATCAAAAGCGCGATAGATGAGCTGCACAACTATATGGACCGCAAGACAGATGAAATTCGACAAACCGAGAGCTATCTACGGGCGTCGGTCTCATTGAACTACAGACAGCTAGCGCTGTTGGGACACGCGCTCCGGCACCCCGGTATGAGGTACACGATAGAGTCACATAAGAGAAGTAACGGAATTACCTATCAGACCTCAAGAACAGATCTTCTTGAGCTACAACAAAAACGGCTTCTCGTGCGTTCAAAAGCGGGAAGCCGTTTTCTCTTCACGGCATCCGAGAATCTTGGTGAGCGATTGAAAAAACTGAGATAGCTTTCACTGCGACAATGTCGATGGTGTCGCAGTATTGTGATGAAATCACCTGCTGTTAATGTGAAGGGTGAGATACTAGATCAGGTACATTCGGCGTGCCGTACGGATTCGGCAATAGCCTGACTGGCACGGGTACTGAGAAAGCGTTGTTGGTCGTAGCCCCATACGATTTCCCACGCTGAATCTCGGTAGCGGTCGATAAGTGGTAGGGCGACTTCATTCAGCATCCATTGACCGTGTCTGAGGTCTTCTTTGATGTGGACATCCCAGTAGCCGATCGCGTCTTGGCTGAAGCCTAGACGTTCTCCTGCATTTTTATAATTCTCGAATGCCGCAGGAACAGAGATTTCGAAATACAACAGACTGCCGATATAACGTAGGAAGTTCCGCTTGCGTTCGCAGACCGTGAAGCTGTGATTAATATTTGCAAGCACCTTCCACGGGACAATGTCAAAATAGGCTTCGGGTGTGGCGTTCAAGCCGAACTCGTTCAACATCGCCGTAAAGAAGGTTGAATGTTTTCTGGCCAGCTTCCCCCCGCCATACTCCTCAAGCAAGATTTTGGTCAGCATGGCCTGAACCTCGTTGCCAACGCCGCCAATGACCCGCGACAGTTGGCTCGCTTCCACCAATCCATCGAGGGACGTAATCGCCAATAAGCGACGGTATCCGGCCTTCGACATCTCGTTGCGGAAGAAAAGCCCTGTTGCCGACGGGTCGGGTTCCAGATCTTCAGCGGCGCGTTCACGAAGTGCGTTCTCAACATCCACGTTTCTCAGGGTATCCGTATCAATGTTCTGGGCTTCCCAGCCCTGCCATGCTGAATCAATCTTTGTTCTCACCCCAAAGAGAAACGCGGAATTTTCATTGGTGTAATTCTCAAGATCGTCATACCAGAACAATTTGAGTCGGTTAATCCGATACAGAACGCGTTGAAGGAACAGGTGCATTTCAGGGGAATCCGTGTCCTCCTCGTAGGCATCGGATACCGCGAGGTTCAGGATGTTCTCAAATAACTCGACGCACTCTGGCGCATCGTCGATTTGCTGGTCAAGATCATCAATGCGAAGAAGGCGAGCAAAATCCTTCTCGGCTTCGCGATAATCGATCTCGGCAACGGTATCGTGGGACGATAGGTTCATGGAGTGCAGACTGGGACGATAAAAATCTGAAAACGATGTATAAAGGATATCGAGCCAACATATTACCAAGCTGTTCGATGTTGATCAAACGCTGAGTGTCTGAAACACAAAACGAGGAGCGTAATGTCATTTGAATTTCACAATTTGCGATCGGGGTTGGCGACGACATCGTCGGATGACCAATTTGCTCAAGCGGTGCTTGATGGACTATCGCGAAACCCCAAGCGTCTGCCGTCATGGTTGATTTATGACGATCTCGGCAGCGAACTCTTTACGGACATCACCCAACTCGAGGGATACCATCCCGCGCAGTGCGAGTTCGAGATATTCGAGAAGCACAAACAAGCCGTCGTCGATGTTCTTACGAAGGAGCCATTCCGGGTCATTGAGCTTGGTGCAGGAGATGGGCGAAAAACTCAAATTCTTCTTGAGCATTTCATCCAGAGCGGCCTGATATTCGAGTATGTTCCCATTGATATATCTGAGGGCGCAGTCAGGAACCTCGTTGCCGAACTAGAATCACAATTCCCACATAGCACGATGTCAGTAAACGGATTGGCGGCCGACTACTTCGATGGGCTTCAGGCAATCAAGGAAGATTCCACACTCCGAAACATGGTTCTCTTTCTTGGATCCACCATCGGAAATATGGAATTGCCGGCGGCAGAGACATTTATTCGGACATTACGCGAGTCGTTGAATGAGGGCGATTACGTCATGATCGGGTTTGATCTCATGAAGCACCCGAAAACATTGTATGCCGCCTACAACGATGCTACCGGTGTATTCGAAACATTCAACCTCCATCTGCTTGATGTGGTGAATGAAAAGCTAGGGGCCAACTTCAAGAAGGATCACTATGTCCAACAAGGACACTACAATCCCAGCACACACGCAGTCGAGAGCTATATTTACAGCACGCGGGAGCAGGTCGTGTTTATTGAGGCGTTAGGAAGAGAGTTCTACTTTGCGGCCTGGGAGCCGATGCAAGCCGAGCACTCCTACAAATACACCCAGCATGAAATTGAAACCCTAGCCACGACATGCGGCTACGAGATCGTGAAACATCTATTCGATGTAAATGACCATTTCGTGGATTCGATCTGGGAGGTCAAGAGGACGTAGTAGTTCTCTATGAGAATGTGAAACGCCAAGGACCCATTGATCGCGTGGCACCAAGGCTAGGCAGGGACGAATGACGATCAGTTAAGGCTGGGTTGGAAGTTGGGGCTGTCGAGGGAGAATGCGGGCACGACGGCGTCGAACATGGTTCCATCGATTTTGAGCATCTCATAGGTTCCCGACATCATCCCCGATGGTGTTGCGAGTGGGACGAAACTAGTGTACTCGAATCCTTCCCCTGGATCTAGCACGGGTTGCACGCCGACAACGCCTTCGCCTCGGATTTCTTTGACCTGTCCGTTGGCATCGGTGATATTCCAATAGCGGTTGATCAGTTGAACCCGCTCCTTGCCTTGGTTCCTTATCTCGACCTGGTAGCTCCAAGTGTAGTGTCCGGTATTGGGAAATGATTCCTCAGTCAAGAACCGTGGATGCACGGTGATTACAATTGATTGGGTGGTTTCTTTATACATTGTGACCTAATCTCCTCCCTGAAACGCATCCTCATCATATTCCGAGAGGGTGTGATCCTGTTCTCCCAACCCGCCACGAAAGGATTCCTGAATGTCGAGCACCTGGGTGAGTCTAACCGAATCCTTCAGTTGGGTCCCAAAACGCGAAACAAAATGATCGCACAGTTTTGCACCTGTCCGAAAATGGTGGGGATGGGTTTCCGCCGTCACTTGTTGCCAGGTGATATAAATAAGGAATTCCTGGAAATACGACGCATCCAGTAACTGTTCCCAAAGTTCCTGAAGCCGATCGTATGCCTTACTGGCTTCTTCGCCCTCATCGGCAGAAAATGATTCCTCGGCGTCGATAATCTCCTGTTGAAACGCGCCAAGCTCTCCGGACTCTTCTGCACGGTGAAGCGCCTGTTGGGCGGCGATCGCGGGATCAAACTGCATTGAGGTCTCCCCTTGTGTCCATAGCAGGCAATGAATATCATGCTTCAGCGACCGACACAACCGGCAGGACGGCCCGAAACGCCCACCAGCTGCGTTCTCGCTTCACTGCTTTAGCTCAACGTACAGTAGTACGATTCGCTTCGCAGCTTGCTGCGGCCTTGCTGGATGGACGTTTTGAACCGTCCTGCTCAGAATGTACGGGAATTGTCTCGCAGGATGGACAAGACAAGAGACTAGAAGATGAGGAGTAGAGTATGGCAATTGAATCGGTAAATCCGGCTACTGGCGAACGTATCAAAGCCTATGAGGAGATGGCTGACGACGAGGTGTCACAGATCGTCGAGCAGTCACATCGCGAGCATCTCGTCTGGAAGAGGACGGAATATGCGGTGCGCAGCACCTTCATGCGCAATGCGGCGAAGATTCTCCGAGATCGTGCG
>JAJDBL010000066.1 GCA_029261375.1 Nitrospirales bacterium | reverse complement strand
CCTCCTTGCCGTCTGGTGATCACCCACCGGGCTCAGCCTGTCACTGCCGCGCGGAGCTTTCCCATTCTGCCCAAATACTTTCAGCGTCTGCCGTATCACTGGCTTGCGAACAGTTTCTACGCACACACGTCCAATCCGATTCACGAGCACAAAATTTACATCCCGCGCCACAACCTTTTTGTCACGCTCCATCGCTGAGATGATCGCTGACGCTGGAACCCCCGGCATCGCGACGGGTAATCCCGCTCTCGTGAGGAGTCGACGCTGACGCTCCACGGTTCTTTCCCCGCACCGCCCAAGCGCCTTCGATAGCTCTGCAGCAAAGACCATCCCTATTGAGATCGCCTCTCCGTGCGTGTACCAGCGATACTCAGTCGCTGTTTCAATTGCATGCCCCAACGTATGACCGTAATTCAGAATACGCCGACGACCTGACTCACGTTCATCTCCACTGACCACGGCGGCTTTAATTTCGCACGACCGCGTTACCAGGTGTCGCCACGTGCCCGGATCCCGGTTCAAGGCTTGATCGATGTTGTTCTCGAGAAATCGAAAGAGCGCAGGATCCGAAATCACGCCAAATTTGATCACTTCGGCAAGACCACTCACCAGTTCCCGCGGTTCGAGCGAATCAAGAACCCGAACATCGGCCAGAACCAGCTTCGGCTGGTAAAACGCTCCAATAAGATTCTTTCCTCTGGCGTGGTTTACTCCCGTCTTTCCTCCTACGCTTGAGTCCACCTGGGCGATCACGGTGGTTGGGATATGGATGTACGGGATTCCCCTCAAGTAGATTGACGCAGCAAATCCAGTCAAATCACCAATCACGCCCCCTCCCACGGCAATGAGCGCGGAACGTCTCTCAAACTTCTCTGCGACGAGCTTATCAATAATCCGTGTGACCCAGGAGATGTCTTTGGAGCGCTCGCCCGCCGGCACGACAATTGTCGTCACGGCAAACCCCGAACTGCGTAGATCCTGGATCACCTTCCGACCATACAGTTTCAAGAGAACAGGATTGGTCACTACTGCCAGCTTCGCCCCAACCTCTCTTGGACGCAACGCACGCAACTTCTTGCCAAGGCTTTGGAGGGAGCCATGACCTATCTCTATTGGATAGCTGCGATCGCCAAGGCTGACACTGACTGTTTTTCCCGCCTGCATACGTGCTTGCATCCCTAGACTCTTCGGGTGTTGAACTTCTCGTATGATGAAAAGATCTGCCGTCAAATAAATGCGGCCAACTCGACCACCGCGTTTGCTTTCATTTCGCCAACTGCGGTTTCGCCGTGCGGCCTAAAAATCTTATCACGGCCAGTCACACGTCTGGATACACTGCATCCGTGGCCATGATACCCAACATCACCAGGCTGAATTGACCAAGCATGGTCCAAGCAGGCTTCACTGTAGCCCGCCCTCACTCATCTATTGGAGCATGCTAGGGGTCAAGAAGATCAACAATTCAGTCTTGGTCACCGTAATTGACTTATTTTTGAACAACCAACCCAGTACGGGAATCTTGGACAGATATGGAATGCCTACGCTTGAATCCGTCTTCGTTTCTTCAAGAATTCCGCCAATCACAATCGTTTCACCATTCTTGACCAAAACTTCGGTCTGTGCTTCTTTCGTGTCAATCGTCGGGCCTGCATCAAAGGTAACTGCCCCAAGACTGTTTTTGGTTGCGGTGATCTTTAGGCTGATCGTGTCGTCATGTGGGATCACATGGGGCTCGACATCCAGCACTAATGCGGCATCAAGGAACGTGGTTTGAGTTCCCTGCAATGAGGTCGTTTCAAACGGAATCTGAGTGCCCTGCTGAATCACGGCTTTCTTGTTATCCAGCGTCACGACTTTCGGGGACGAGACGACATTCACAAGGTTCAACGATTCTCCTGCAGAGAGCCTCATGTCCAGCGTGAACAGATCACCAAGCAGTTTTCCGTAGGTAAATCCCACAGAAGGGGCCCCAGCCACCGCCGCAGGAAAGTTGACGAGAAAATCCTCCACCGGTGCCCCAAACGGCGACGACGGATCAACACTTTGAATCGTAAACGGATTTGTAGGATTTGCAGCCGACTGCCTGACACCCCACTGAATACCCAACGAGCGGGCAAAAGTACGATTGGCCTGAACAATCCGCGCTTCGATCAATACTTGTGGAGTGCGGGTATCGATCCGTCGTACCAATTCCCGCAATTCGTGAATTTTATCATCGACGTCTCGGACAATGAGCGTTTTCGTGCGCGCGTCCTGCTTGATCTCTCCCCGGACGCTGAGCTGATCTGCAACAATCGCTGCAATGTCTGCAATCTCTGCATAGTTGACGGGAATCAGCTCAGTGATCAAGTCACGCGCTGACAATTCGGTCTCTTTGACGCGAAGTGCCACTTCTTGCTCCCGCAAGTCTTCTTCCTGCTGCTGTGTAATTTTTGCGGCAGTGTCAATAAAGATCACCTGCCCCCATTCAACTTTTCCAAGAGAATGCATACGCATGATCACATCCAGGCCTTGATCCCAAGGGACGTTGAGCAGCCGGATGGCGACCTTCCCTCCAACAGATTCACCAATCACCATATTCCGTTGGGCGACTTCCGCGATCATCCGCAACACATTCCGAAGATCTGCTGACTGAAAATCAAGCGAGATGCGCCGACCAGTATATTCAGGCGCCTTCTCCTTTTTCCCAGACGCTACAGCTTCTACTGGAGCTTCGTCGTCAACATCAAATACATAGGCTTCATCCGATTCCAATACTGGGGCCGCTATCGAATCCAGCATATTGGCATTTCCGCCAGGAGCCTCAACTGCTTCTCCTTCGGGCAAAGCATCCTGTGGCAAGGGCATACTTCCAGCCAGCACTGGAACGTCAGATGACAGCGACACGGCGGACTCGGCATTTCCGATCCCAGACGGACCAGATGGAGAATCTTCTGCTTCTGAAACCGGCGAATGGAGGGTTACGACCAGCCTTCGACCAATCGGCACTACCGAGTACTGCACTCTATCCCGGAGATCGTAGACCAGCCGGGTCATCTTTGGACTCACATGAGTCCCGATGCGAATCCGATGAAGGAGGGCATGATCAACCGAAATCACGGGCTCGGTGATTTCGGTTGAGACGTCAAGGAGATCGAGCACTAGACGGTTATCATCCAGCAGGCTCACCTCGTAACGAAAGGCGCCATCTCCCTCGACCAAGGACATAATCCTTGTTGGTTCTTGTCGCACGCCGACTGTTTTTAAAACCGTCGCCTGCTCACCTTCCCCCAGTCCCGCGGTCGCCAACTGTGCTGAAGATGGACTAGTTCCGACTACTGCCCAGATCATTGCGGCCATAATGAAGACTCGTCCCGTCACTGTTGCTTGCTATTCGCCTCCATGACTTATATCTGGCCTCTCAATTGGTGTGCTCCTGCATCATTAAGCGTTCTATTTGTTGGCGCTGTTCCTCAGCAGACGCCGTCCGGTCTAGCGGCTCACCGGCAACTGCTGGAGACTCGGCACTCTCTGCCTGAGCCTCTTCGGCGTCGCCCGATATGGACGGAGTGGCCGCCAAAATGGACGGAGAGGAAGTCGCGGCTTCCTCAACCTCTTTGTACAAATCCAGACCAATTTCTCGAAACTTCGTCTCGCCGAACACGTTCTTATACGATTGCCGAACGAGAAGTTGCTCTTCATTGACGGCAGAGACCATTCCACTCCCGCCAATAGCGGTCCCTAAGCGCGCAGTATAGGCCAAACCATCTGGCGTCTCAAGAAGTGCGCGGTAGCCATCGTCATTCCACATGACACCGACGAAACGCAATTGGCTGGGTTCAAATTGCTCAAGCGGGGTAAGAAGTCCGGACTCGGGTTTCCGACCTAGTTCAATGTCCAGAACAGAGCGAAAAGGATCGCGCCGTCCGTCAGGACGATATCGATAGTCGTCCGCCTGTACACCAGACGCGCCGGACACTGAGACGAGAGTCCCCTCAGTCAATTCGCGCAGCGGGGAAAATGGGTCTCTACGGTCCCATCGTTCGTGAGAGAGAAAGTTGGCCTGATCAGTCACCGATGCCCACGTTACGCCGCTTACGCCACCTGAACCATGCCACAGGATGGCGGTGAACAGGATAATCGAGAGTACGCTCGTCATCACGGTGCGGGTACGTCTGACTCCTGGCTTCTCCGTGGGGACGCGTAGGCGGTGACCGTAAATGAGGCCTTAATCCTCATTCCTTTCTTACCGCTCTGCGCTGATGCACTTCCCCCAACCTGGACGGAACCGGAACTTTTGTCCTCCACCGTCGCTCCCCCAAGTGTCGCGCCAGTCACGGACACCACACGCTTGAGCACGCGAATCTGATCAAAGAAGGTTGCAATCTCATGGTACCCACCCGTCATATTTACATCGACGGGCAATGCGACATACAATCCAGTTTCATGCTCGGCGCGCCCCTTTGGGGTCCACTTGGTCAATTCTAGATCTTTGGGTCGCCCCATCTCACTAATTTGACGCAACAATAGCGCAGCTTCTTCTTCCGGGGGCAACTCCTCTTGCAATCGTATGAGATCGTGCTCGATTGCTGCATATTCAACTTTCAAGGCGTCCAGTCGGCTTGCCTTCGCCTCATCGATTCTTATTTTTTGGTCAAGCCCAGCCACTTCTTCCTGCACAGCGACAATCTGTATTTGAACGTCACTGTAGGACAGGACCCAATATGCAGT
>JAJDBL010000065.1 GCA_029261375.1 Nitrospirales bacterium | reverse complement strand
CACGCAAGATCTCTGGAATGACGATGCCCGCGAGATCTTCATCGGTCAGTTCTGCCGTCGAGTACGTCGAAGACATCGACAGATCTCTCTCCACGTCTTGTGGTGTTTCCACCCCGGCAACCTGTTCGATTCGTACTTCGGGGGGCGTGAGCGAGATCCCGTTCATCTCGCGGTTTCGTGCGCGTCGTTGGGCAAGGGTCTCGGCCTCAATCGGTGATTGGGGAACGTCAGAGACGACGGCCGGCCACTCGGTGTTCATGCGACGTTCACGTGTTCGTGCACGCCGTTGTGCCGTCGTTTCTGCCTCCTCGGGGAGTCTGTCTTTACGTCGCCAGGAGACCAAACAGATCTTTTCCATTTGCCAGATGTGCCCTTTCGATAACGGTTGTGACCAATCGCTAGGTGGAGGTCAACACGAACACTCCCGATGTCCTTGCGTTATCGGCAGATAGTCGGGCTGGCTTTAACCTGTGTATGGCCGGTGTGAGTGGTCATGAGTGGACGACAAATGACAATGAGAATGAACACGGAAGGAAAGTGAATAACGTCTAATAACCGGATAAGACGCGTTGCCAATGAACACGCCATCAGTGTATTGAGGCGTCGTGGGTTTCTAGGAGGTGAGGAGAGGCTTACAAGTTGCAGATTGTGAGTCGGTTGGCACTCAATCTGTTGAGTGCTTCGGTGGTGATGTGCCGATGGCAGGATCTCGGGTCGCGTTCAACACACATCAGGCAGTAGGTTTTCTCACGCAGGGAGCTAGAAAGACCGTGGAGGGCATTCCGGTGTGACGCAAGGTGTGCTGTGTAGCGTTCTCGAAAGACCTCTCGGTTCTTCGTCCCCTTCCACTCATCGCGTATGACTTGTGGGACCCCGAGTGTTTCAATGTGGACATACACCAAGCCGTGTTCCTCGGTTGCCGTTCGCAGGGGGGCCTGTGAGTATCCAGGGATTCTGCTGTATGCGGTTCCGCGAATGTCAGCAAGAATCTCGATATCAAACTTCTTCAAGAGCGTGAAGAAGTCTTCATGCGTTCTTCCATGATATCCAACTGTGTAAAGCACGGTGTGTCCGGTCATGAAGACCAATGGAAGTTCTTCCTCCTATTCGGTCGTGAAGAAGAGGCAGCATCATCTGCCGCTTTGCTTGTCTGAGGAACCTCTTCCCCCGCGAGGGGGAAGAGGTGGAAAGTCGATGCTCCGAGACACACATGCTACTCGAGGTGTGTCGACAGTATGAGGTCTAGGTGATTTTGTGATTGGTGAAGGTCAGCGTTTTTGTGACGACTTGGCCGTTCTCATAGGAGATGACGCGTCGTGTCGCCGGCAGATCTGCTGATCCAATACGAACGTGGGTGTCAGTGGTGCTTTCCACATTACGAAGGCTGCCGTCCTTGGGAGACGAATAATACACCGTGTACTTGGTCGTCAGGTTCTTGCCTTCTGGCGTGACAGCGCTCTCTTCAACGTTAATCGTAAACGCGATGTGCTGCATGGTGCGGTTGATTTGTGTAATGCGATTGTCGTTCAAGCGATAGGAGGAGTTGGAGTTATCGCCATGAATTCGCAGTTTCTGTCCGAATGGGTGATCGGCCTCGCCCTCTAACGTCAGCGCGTACTTGCCATCGGATTCATCAAACGTACGGTGTGCGCGGTGGACGATGATCATCCCAATCGTGCCTTCCATCGCTTTTTGAAGGTCGGCGTCGGGGACAGAGACCGTCACGTCTTTTGCGCCGTTGACCGTCACCGTTCCCTGTACTTTTGTTCCATTGGTATTGACTTCGAGGTCGGCGGTAAATCCCCCAAAGTCTGAAGGCCACCGCGCAGTGTTCTCGAATGCCTTTTGCAGGAGCGCTCGCGCCTTGGGATCATTTTCGATGGTGGTTTCTGGTGTATCAGCTGTTGCTTGTGGCATGTGTTCCTCCTTTGATATATGACGTGCCGCGAGTATCGCGCTCTCCCCGTACAGGGGGCAGAGCGGATACGGGCAGGTTGATTTGAGGAGCCTATGCTACCATACGCTCCTCGTATGGACGTACTATGATCAACGTTCTTTATTTCGTCAAACGATTTGTCACGCGGCTTCGCAGACACCAGCTGGATAAGCTTGTCGCGTTCATTCTCATCACTCTGATCATAGGGATGGTGGGGATGAGCTATTTCGAACCCTCATTATCGGCAGGGGAGTCTCTCTGGTGGGCGGTGGTCACGATGACCACAGTCGGATATGGAGATATTTCTCCCGCATCGCCTGGTGGGCGAATGGTGGGTGTCTTGGTGATGGTATTTGGAATCGGACTGCTCGGCATGTTTACGGCCACGATGGCCACGATGTTTATCGAACATCGATTCTTGGAGGGTAGGGGAGTGAAACCCGTAAAAGTCAAAGAGCATTTTCTGGTCTGCGGATGGAATTATAGGGCCGAGCGAATCGTGGCTGAGCTTCGCGCCGACCGGAAGTCAGCACTCAGTTCTATTGTGGTGATTGCAGAATTCCAAGACAAGCCCGTGGTGGATGACGAGGATCTGTATTTCGTCAATGGAATCGTCAATAAGGAGGTCCTTGCTCGGGCGAACAGTCAACATGCCATCGCGGCGATTATTCTCGCAGATGAACGGATTGAGCCGCATGTCAGGGATGCCAAGACCATCCTGGATACGTTAACGATTAAAACGATATATCCAGACCTGTATGCTTGCGTCGAACTGGTTGATCGCAGCAATATTGAACACTGCAAACGTGCCAAAGCGGACGAAGTGATCGTGACCGGCGAACTCAGCACGAATCTTCTGGTGCAAGGGGCGCTCGATCATGGCGTGACGCAAGTCATTTCGGAGCTGCTGACGAATCGTATTGGGAACGACATCTTTAAGATCTTGATACCTCACGAATTCATCGGAAGCACGTTCCTTGATGTCTTCACGACGCTCAAGCGTGATCGCAACCTGATTGCACTTGCCATTGAACGGACCTCTGAAGGCCGATTCCTTGCGAACCCTTCTAATCATTGTATAATCAGCGACACTGACAAATTGGTCGTCATTGGCGCTGAACGCCCCGAAGACGATATCCCTTCACACACAATGAGGAAAAAATGGTGGAATATTTTGAAAACGTAAAAGGCTATATCTTGGATATGGGATTTGCGATATCTGAGGAGAATCCCGAAGAGCAGCTGGTGGTCATCAATGATGAGGAGAAGGGCATTAAAAATCTGATTATCGATTGTGAAGATCCCATCGTCGTCCTCGAACAGCTCATTATGAAAGTCCCCAAGAATCTTGGGGATTTGTACAAGCGCCTTCTTCAGATGAATCGCACGCTGGTTCATGGAGCATTTGTCTTGGATGAGGCAGGAGAGACGATTCTGTTCCGCGATACCCTGCGCCTTGAGAACCTTGACCGCAACGAGCTTGAAGGGTCAATTGAGGCGCTTAGTCTTGCTCTCGCGGAGAATGCCGAAGAACTTTTGGCTAGCGCGAAGGCCTAATAATCTTGAACCTCAGCATTGATAGAGAACGGAGGATGGAATGACCGGTGTTTTTCAACGGCTGTTTAAAATGGGGCAATCGCAGGCTCACGCAGCAATCGACAACCTCGAAGATCCCATTCGCATGACGGAACAAGGCATCCGAGACCTTAAAAAAGATCTTCAAGCGAGCATGATGAGCTTGGCCGAGGTGAAGGCAATCGCCATCCGCATGAAGAAGGAGGGCGAGGAGAATAAAGGACGTGCCGCTGACTATGAGCGGAAGGCGATGCTGCTGTTGCAAAAAATGCAAAACGGGGAGTTGTCGCAAGAAGAGGCGGATCGGCTGGCGTTAGAGGTTCTGAAGAGAAAAGACGAAGCGAGTGCCGATGCGGTGCGACAAATGAAGGAATACGAAGCGCAAAGTAAGATGGCTGACCAGCTGCAAGCGAAGATCGGTAAACTCAAATCCACCGTGACAGGGTATGAAAATGATCTTGTGACGTTACGAGCGCGAGCGCGGACGGCGTCGTCCACGAAAAAGATCAATGCGCAGCTGGCTAAAGTGGACTCGTCTGGAACACTGGCCATGCTTGAAAAGATGAAGAACAAAGTGATTGAGGATGAGTCGCTGGCACAGGCATATGGCGAAATGGCCGAGGCGGATAAGAGTGTTGATGATGAGATCAATGCCGCGTTGCAAGGGTCCACGCATCAATCCTCTGATTCTCTCGCGGCGATGAAAGCGAAACTGGGTATCACTTAATTCTGGAAACATCTCTGGTGGGACTCTTCGATCGCTGGCGAGGAAATAAGGAATCAGAGGACGCGATTGATCCGCTCCAGGACCTCACC
>JAJDBL010000064.1 GCA_029261375.1 Nitrospirales bacterium | reverse complement strand
AGCGGAGAGGGAACCATGCCGTCGATTGAGGCAATACGGGGGGAGTGTAGCCCTGGTCGCGGGAGGGCGTTGAGCAGGGCTTTGGTATAGGGATGCTGCGGGTTCTTGAAGAGGGTCAGGACATCAGTTTGCTCGACGATTTTACTTGCATACATCACGAGAACATCGCGTGCGAATTGTGCCACGATTCCCAGATTGTGGGTGATCAGAAGGATGGCCATCCCCATTTCCTCCTGCAGGGTGTGTAACAGGTCGAGAATCTGCGCTTGAATGGTCACATCGAGGGCGGTGGTGGGCTCATCGGCAATAAGCAGGTCTGGCCCACAGGCCAGAGCCATGGCAATCATCACACGCTGTTTCATCCCACCTGAAAGTTCGTGGGGATATTGATCGATGCGTTGCTCAGGCGATGGAATGCCAACGCGATCGAGTAATTGAAGGGATTCGGTCCGTGATTGCCCGCCGGTAAACCCTTTGTGTGTGAACAAGGCCTCTCCAATTTGATCGCCAATTCTGAATACTGGATTGAGCGATGTCATGGGTTCCTGAAAGATCATTCCAATGTTGTTACCACGAATGGCACGAAGTTCCTGTTCAGTTGATTTTGTCAGGTCTTGTCCGTTGAAAAGAATCTGTCCGCCGACGACTCTTCCGGGATAATCAAGTAACTGCATGATGGAGAGCGCTGTCACCGATTTCCCGCATCCAGACTCTCCCACTAACGCGAGGGTTTCTCCGGCCTGGATCTGAAAACTCACATCTTGGACGGAACCAACTTCACCGCCTTCAGTGAAGAAAGACGTTGAGAGATGTCTGACGTCGAGTAGCGGAGTGCCTGGTGCGCGCATGTATTCTCGTCTATCTTCTTCTCAGTTTCGGATTCAGCGCTTCTCGAAGGCCTTCCCCGAAAAGATTAAACGCGAGGACGACGATGAGGATGGCAAATCCAGGAATAAAAAACAGCCATGGCGCGTCAAAAATAAAGCCTTTTCCGTCAGAGAGAATGTTTCCCCACGTCGCAAACGGGGGTTGCACGCCAAATCCCAAGAAGCTGAGACCTGATTCTGTCAGAATGGCAGATGCGACCCCGATCGTCGCCGAGACGAGGACAGGGGCCATCGCATTGGGAACCATGTGACGAAAGATGATTCGATATTCGGGAAGACCTAACGCTTGTGCGGCGACGACAAAGTCTTGCTCTCGCAATGATAAGAATTCCGCACGCACGAATCGAGCGGTCCCCATCCAACTCGTGACACCAATGACGATCATGATGTTGTAGATACTCGGTGGGAGGAGCGCGACGACGGTGAGGATGAGGAAAAACGTCGGGAAACAGAGCATGACATCCGTAAAACGCATGATGAGGGTATCGACGGTGATAAACCCAAGCTTGATTCTGCCGTAGTAGCCGGACAGGCCGCCGAGCAGAATGCCAATGGAGACCGAAATCCCCACCGCGATGAATCCAATTGATAGCGAAACAAACGACCCTTGTAGCATACGAGCAAAGACGTCGCGTCCGAGTTCATCCGTTCCGAATAGATAGACTCCAAATACTGGACGATCTTCAGTAGGAATCAGATCAGCTGACGCGCCCGACATAGGTGGAAGGAATTTATCCGGGAGACGCACTGTCGACGGATCAAAGATCACGACCCATTCCGTAGTCACTTTCGCCACGATCGCAAGCGCTAATAGGACTCCCAACACAATCATCCCAAAGATCGCGAGCCGGTCTTTCTTCAGAATTCTCCAAAATTCTTGAAGCTGAGTTTCATGCGGAGGCAGCTCCGCTATCGTCTCGAGCTGACTGCTGATCGCTGACTGCTGGCCGCTTAGCGTCGTCATTGCAACCGTATCCGAGGGTCGACCACGGCATATAGAAGGTCAGAGACTAACGTTCCAGCAAGCGTGAGTACCGCAGCGATAAAATTAATCGTGAGAATGACGGGAAAGTCACGTGCAAGAATGGCCTCATATCCGAGCCGTCCTAGTCCTGGCCACGCGAAAATCTGCTCAAAAATGACCGAGCCGCCGATCAGAGCAGGGAGCAGGAAACCAAACATCGTGACAAAGGGAAGCAAGGCATTTTGCAGCGCGTGTCGGTAGATGACCGTGTCTTCTGAGAGCCCCTTGGCTCGGGCCGTGCGAATGTAGTCCTGTCCAACAACCTCTAGCATTTGAGACCGCACATAGCGTGAGAGCACTGCAATCCCACCGATCGCAGACATCAGTGACGGGATGACGAGATGCCAGAGCCTGTCCATCGACCTGAATGCGAGGTCAGCATCCTCCATTCCAAACGTCTTCATCCCGATTACGGGTACATTAAAGGTATCGACCACCCACAAGATCATGATGTACGACAAGAAAAACCCGGGTATCGAGATCAGCGCGTAGGCAGTGAATGTGGTTGACCTATCGTAGACAGAGCCTCTTCGAATTGCCGCATGTATGCCTGTGGGAAATGAAAGGCTCCAGATGATCAGGGTGGCACAAATCAACAATGGGAGTGAGTTCAGAAAACGCTGCCAGATTTTAGGAAGAACGGGCTGGTTGTCTTTAAACGATTTGAGTTCTCCGGTAAAGAGATCTCGTATCCAGTAGGCGTATTGAAGATGCAACGGATCGTCGAGATGGAACGCAGCACGAATATTTTCTATGTCGGAAGGTTTCATCCTTGGATTTGATGGATCGACCTGACTGGGTTCGCCTGGGGCCAGGTGTATAACCGAATGAGCCACGATCGACACAATAAGAAGCGTGACGATGCGTTGGAGAATGTTTCGTGCGATATAGGTCCACATGGTCAGAAGGCCGGAGTGTGCTCGAGCTTGCGCCATTTATTAAAGTAAAACCGAATCGCTCCACTCTTGAGCGGATAGATTTTTTCGTATTGCTCTGTGCCATCTGGCTCTCGGTTCACAATCACGATTTTTTTATCGAGTATGCGTGTTCCCTTCGCCGCATACAAGAAGGTATAGGGTTGATCGTCGTGAATGACCTGGTGGAGTTGATGTGTCAACACACGCTGTTGGTCACGATCATATTCTTGTCGAATGCGGACGATGAGATCGTCGGCCTCTGGACTGTTGTATCCTACGAAGTTTAGTTGTTGAGGGCCTGCCTGTGACGAATGCCAAATTTGGAAGAGATCAGGGTCAATCCCCATGCTCCACCCGAGCACTGTCGCATCAAAATCCCCCGTGTTGATGAAGTCTTTTAAAAATACCGCCCACTCAAAGTACTGTGTGTTGCACTTGATGCCAATTTTCTTCCATGCGTTCTGTGCAATTGACATAATGTTTTTTCGAATGGGGTTGCCGCTATTGGTCACCATGTTAAATTCAAAAATCTTCCCATCTTTCTCCAGCCATCCGTCGGCGTTCTTCTTCCAGCCGAGGGATTCTAGGAGTGCGCGCGCGCCGTCCGGGTCATAGGGAACTGGCTGAATCGATTCGTCGTACCATTCCGTGACTTTGGGAAAGGGGCCTGTTACCCGCTCGGCTTCGTTGTACATGATGTACTGAATGATCTCGTCGACATTGATGGCCATGCTCATGGCCTGACGGACCTGTGGGTTAGCAAAGAGGGGCTTGCGGTTGTTGTAGCCGATATAGACATATCCAAACCCAAGGCTTGAGAAGTTCTGATAGGTGTCATCTTCTCGATAGCGAGCGACTTGGTGGGGAAGGGCAGAGTAGAAGTCGATCGCGCCAGTTCGGAATTCAACCTCCTGTATGAGGAGATCGGGAATGATGCGAACGATGTATTGTTCGTACTCGGGCGGCCCATCCCAGTAGTCATCGTTTCGATCAAGCTTGATAAACTGGTCACCTTGCCACTCAACGAAACGGTAGGGGCCAACACCGATCGGGCTGCGATTGAATTGGCTATCGCGCATGCCGAAGGTCTCTCTGGTGGCTTCAGAGAGGTCGCGTTCATCCATTTCTGCTTGCATAGCAGTCTCATTGAGGAGATGTTCGGGAAGGATGCCCATCGTCCAGGCTGTGATTGCGGGCGAGTAGAGCCGTTTGTAGACCATTCTTATGGTGTAGGAATCCAGAACCTCAACATACTTGATCGGCTCGAAATCTGAAGTGCGAGGGGAGATGTTTCTGGGGTTCATGATCGAATCGTATGTAAACTTCACGTCCTCGGCATTGAACTCTTGTCCATCGTGGAATTTCACTCTTTGGCGAAGATGAAACAACAGCTCTGGATTGTGTTCAGTGACGCTGAGAAGCGATGGGAATTGTGCTTTCACTAGAGTCTCAACGATTTCGTCGACGGGATCGGTAATGTGAATATACTTATCAAGCTGGAAGTTGTTGCCGTATTGCTCGCCGATGATCGGTGTTAATCGGTGGAAGAAGTCCTGATCAACGCGACTGAGCATAAAAGCAACACGTTCGGGGACGTTGATTGATACCGCGACTGATGTGGTCTTTGGCTGGTCGTTTTCGTCTGGGGTTCGAACTTCTACAGTAGTTGTCCGAACCTCTGATGGTATTTGTCGTATGTGAAGCAATACTCCGTTCAGTTCAGGAAGGGATCCTGAATCAAGCGCATGTTGGATGAGTCGTTCCAGTCTTGCCGCGGTTGCCGACTTACCATTAGGAAGCTGAGCATCCGGATCGACGAGCAAATACGCCTGTTCGGTAATGGTCCAGTCGGTGGCCAGTCGACCGCGGAGTGCCAGGTTCTCATTGAGGTCCAGCAAACCTTCGAAGACCATTCCCACAATACTGCTACTCGCACTGTCCGCATTCAAAATAGGATTGAGAATTTTTGCATCGCCACTGGATGCTTCGATGTACTTGAGAAGCCGTTTGGGATTTCCCTTTGCCTGTGTCTCGTAGGTAGGGACCCAGAAGTATGACTGTAGGAGGATTGCCGTCAACAGCAACGGAATGAGAATCAGGAGGCGCTTAAGCCACATGAGGGCAGGGGAGACGTATTAGGGATTAGGATTGGTCGAGGGTTGCGTGACGTTTGGCTCATAGATGATTTGTATGGTATTGCCGTCAGGGTCGGCGAGATAGAACGAGTAGCTATTATCTCGATGCTGTTTAGGCTCTTTCACAATCCGTGCCTGACATTGCTTGACCCAGAGGTACATCTCGTCTACTGCTTGTGTGTTCTCCATGAGAAACCCAAAATGATCGAGTGGCCCATCATCGACGTTTTCCACAGACGATGCTTCCCCTTCTACCTGATGAAGTGCAAGGTTATCTGATCCGGAGGTGAGGTAGCTGTTGAGTGGATCTGGTTCCCAGACCGGCCGCATCGCAAACACGCGTTGATAAAATGCTTTTGATCGTTCAATATCGGTTACACGCAGGGCAAGATGCCGGAGCCCAAGTGATGGTGGTGGTTGATTGACGTCGGTATCGCTCATGCTGTTATGACTGTACGAATACAGGAGTAATGAGTGAAAAACGTATCATGAACGAACATAGCCGAGCAATGGATGTTATTCGTCTCGCAGTTGGCTCGAGGTTTAGTCGAGCACGATGCCTCCTGAACGCTGCGATTGCATAACTCTATAAATGATGGCGAAAGCTTTCAGACGTGAAACGGAGAAAATCATGCGATTGAGATTACAACTGATACACCTCGTGTGTGTTGCAATACTGATGCTCTGTTCATCTACAGCGTACGGCGTAACAGATGAGGTCGTGTTTCTGAAGTCCTCATCTGGAAAATTCGCTCATCCTCACGATCTGACCCTCGGGCCACAGGGCCAGTATTTATATGTCGCAGATTTGGGCCATGACGTGGTCAAGGTTCTCGATCCCTTTTCTCTAAAAACACTTGGCACTATTGGAGCTGGAGTGTTGCGTGCTCCACACGATGTTGCGTTTGATCCAACCGGGCGTCTGATGGTTGCAGATAGTGGGAATGACCGCATCGCGATCTTTACCGTTCACGGTGGCACTGCGGGATATGTCGGAGACGTCCGGGGGCGCCTGAAAAGTCCGGAAGGGGTGACATCGGATTCCAGTGGGACGATATATGTGACCAATGCAGGATCACACACGGTCATGGCCTTTAAAGGTGGGAAGCAGATTACTGTACGTGGGACGTCAGGGCCGGGG
>JAJDBL010000063.1 GCA_029261375.1 Nitrospirales bacterium | reverse complement strand
AGAAAGCGATCCAGCTAGCATGAGCAACAAATGGTAAAAACTCTGTACAGTAAACTCGCCCTCGTCCTCATCGGCGTGATTGCCGTTCTTGGTCTCGGCTATTTGTTCCTCACGGTACAGACCGTGCGAATGCACCAGCAGGAAGTCCGGCAGCAACTCAATCGCACCCTCGCCGAGAATCTCGCCGCGAAAAAGCCGCTCTTCACCGATGGCAAGATCGATGAAGCGGCCATCCACGACCTCTTTGAGTTTTATATGGTTGTCAATCCCGCGATCGAGAACTACATCATCGATCCAAGCGGCACCATCTTGTCGTATTCAGCACCCCCATGGAAGGTGCAACGAATTGCGGTGTCCATGAAACCGATTCATCAACTCCTTGAGGGGACCAAAGCACTTCCGATCTTGGGTGACGATCCGCGTGATCCCGAGGGCCAGAAGGTCTTCTCTGCGGCCTCCATCGTCGTCGACGGCAAACAAGAGGGCTACCTCTATGTCGTGCTCGGCGGCGAACAATATGAATCGATCGCGAGCTTGCTCCAAGGAAGTTACATGTTCCGATTGAGCACCTGGGTGATCATCGCAAGTCTCGTCGTCGGCTCCGGCGCTGGGTTGATCCTATTCAATCTGATTACACGCCGCCTCACGAAACTCTCAACCGCGATGAAGCACTTTGATGCAGAAGATTCCATGCACACCGCTGCCTTTGCGGAAATAGACACCACCTGCAAAGACGAGATTGGGCAACTCGGCGCAAGTTTTCAAACCATGGCCGAACGGATTGCAAAACAAATGCGTGAACTCGAACAAACCGACACCCTACGGCGCGAACTCGTTGCCAACGTCTCACACGACCTTCGAACCCCGATCGCGTCGCTCCAAGGATACATCGAGACATTGTTGCTCAAACGAGACCAGCTTTCCGACAGCGAGCAACGGCAGTATCTCGAGATCGCCATGAAACACAGCCTGACCTTGGCCAGCCTGGTCGAACAGCTCTTCGAATTGGCAAAACTCGATGCGCAAATCGACCCCGTACACCAAGAGCCATTCGCAATGGGCGACCTCGTCCAAGACATCATTGCCAAGTTTACGCTGTCCGCAGAAGTGGCGGAAGTCAGCATCCACGCAGAGATACCCCGTGACCTTCCGCTGGTGACAGGCGACATTGCCCTGATCGAACGTGTGTTTGAAAATCTCCTTGAGAACGCGATCCGCCACACGCCAAAGCAAGGATCGATCACCGTCACCCTCCAGCGTAAGGAGAGCACCATCTCAGTCACCGTCGGAGACAACGGATGCGGGATTCCAGAATCCGCACTCCCCCGGATCTTTGACCGCTTCTACCAAGTCGACAGCACCCGTACCACGAGCGCACACCACGGTGGCCTTGGCCTCGCCATCGTGAAACGCATCCTCGAGCTACACCAACAACCCATTCTGGTCGAAAGCCAACCAGAGCAAGGCACACGATTCAATTTCACGCTCCAAGTTGCGCCCGCTTAATAACCTAGTCATATATCCCACGACCAGTCTGTCATTCCTGACCTGACCTAGAATCCAGACGTTTCTTGCTCTCATCATTCTGAGGCTCTGCCGAAGAATCTCAGAGTGGTGATGAAGGCAAAGCGCTCGGCCGAATGCCGCAATCGGTTTGGCCGGGTCAACGTGAAACGCCGAAAAGAGATCCTTTGGTACTCTCAGGATGACAGGAGCGAAGAATTCTGGATGGCGATGCGAGGCGTTTCTCGTTCTCCGTCATTCCGGACTTGACCCGGAATCCAGTCTTCTGTTTTTCTTGTCATTCTGAGCAACGCGACTGGGCTCAGGATGACAGATACACCTGACTCCCCTCCCCCGCCACAACCCAAAGGATGTTCAAAACAGTTGTCCAGTCCCGTCCTGAGACTCTGTCGAAGGGAAGGCCGCAGGGAACGAATGACCGGCACAGACTGTAACGTATGCAGGAGGTCATGAGTGGTACCCAGAGCGTACTACTGTACGTGAGGGGGCACGGTAGGAAGAGCACCAAGTTCGTGCCCCGACGGACTGAGAACGCCGCTGGCGGCTATTTTCAACATCCTTGTGATGTAAATATCACGAGGGTGTGACCCTCCTGTGACTTCCTCCGCGTATACCTATCACTATAGAATAGCGCCTCGGTTGTGAACGGGGCAGCACCCTAAACGATCGCCACCTTGTATGGTGGTGAGATACGAAAGGAGTTTCACCCATGACCCAAATTATCCTCGGCGCAGTTGCGAGTCTCGTTTTTTTTGTCGGGACCCCAGCACTCGCCCTCGCCCAAACCGCGGGCACATATGCGGTTACCGTTACCAATCTCACACGCGGCCAAAACTTTACACCAATCCTGGTTGCGAGCCACCTGAGAGATTTTTCAGTGTTCACCGCTGGCTCCGCCGCCAGTAACGAACTATCCCAGTTAGCTGAAGGTGGCGACACCGCTCCATTGACGACCGTCATCCAGGACTCCGGGTCTGCGCTGGCGGTCGCCACAGCAGACGGCCTACTAGGTCCGGGCGAGAGTGTCACCATCATGATCGCAGGCGATGACATTTATTCTCGAATCTCCGCTATGGCCATGCTCATTCCCACCAACGATGCGTTTTTCGCGATCCAGGGGATGAAGCTTCCAAAAAACAGTAATCCTCGAGTCGAAACCGCCGTAGCCTACGATGCCGGAACCGAACCAAACGATGAACTCTGCGCCTCAATACCTGGCCCCGTCTGCGGCGGCGAAGGCCCATCACCTGACGTCGACGGTGAAGGATTCGTCCACGTGCAGGCTGGCATTCATGGCATCGGTGATCTCGATGCCTCCGAGCGCGACTGGCGGAATCCTGTCGCGAGGATCTCAATCGTGTTGGCTTCTGAAGGCAGCGCGGAGACGATGGAATAATTACGGTGAGTCTGAGGGAAACACGAATTGCATCCTCCCCCGGTTTTGGGGGAGGATGTCTCCATCACATTCGCGGACGTTTCATCCGCGTGTAACGATCCGGGAAGAATGTAGACTACTGCACTAGAGACCAATCGCGTCCAAACACGCGGATATCAAAAGGAGGAGAGATCATGCCATTCATTCCACGCCGTCACGGATGGGAGATTCCGGACGCTGAAGCGACACCAGAATCTGCCTACCTCAATCGTCGTCAAATTCTCGCGCGTGCCGCGACGGCAGGCATCAGTGGCATGTTGGCGTTCTCACCCTGGGGGTCTGTCGCATGGGCCGACAAGAATCCGTTGGTCACCGGGAAACAAGCGAACCCTCCCGGAGCAGATCTCTATCCTGCCAGGAAGAACACCACCTTTACCCTCGATCGACCTCTCTCGGACGAACGCGTCGCGGCTATGTTTAACAATTTCTATGAATTCAGCACGGTGAGCAAAACAAATATCTGGAAATTGGTAGAAGACTGGCCAACCAGTCCATGGACCATCGAAATCGGTGGACTCGTACCAAAGCCGAAGACCTATGATATAGATGAACTCATTCGAAAAATGACCTTGGAGGAACGACTCTATCGACATCGCTGTGTTGAAGCGTGGGCGATGGCTGTTCCTTGGACAGGCTTTCGCATGAAAGAACTCATTGATCTCGTTCAACCATTGTCTTCCGCGAAGTATGTGAAATTCACGACGTTTATGGATCCTGAACATGCGCCTAGCCAAAAGACGGTCTGGAGCTTCTTTGCGTCTGGGATGTGGCCCTATGTTGAAGGCCTCACGATGGCCGAAGCGACCAACGACTTGACCCTTCTGGCGACCGG